>DATABP010000687.1:0-1735 GCA_036259515.1 Thermoanaerobaculia bacterium
CGCGCCCGAACCGTCGAACCACGATCACCCGCCTTCGAGGAGGCTCGCGCATGTCGAACGCCATCGCCCCGATCCCGGTCCCGGTCAACGAGCCGGTCCGCTCCTACGCCCCCGGCTCGCCGGAGAGGAAGTCGCTCGAGAAGCGGTTGCAAGAGATGCTCGCCGAGGAGGTCGAGGTGCCGCTCCTGATCGGCGGCGAGGAGGTGCGCACCGGCGACACGGTCGAGATGGTCTGCCCGCACGACCACGGGCACGTCCTCGGCCGCTTCCACCAGGCCGGGCCGGCGGAGGTCGAGCGCGCCGTCGAGGCGGCCGGCCGCGCCTGGCGCGAGTGGTCGGAGATGGGCTGGGAGGGACGCGCCGCGGTGCTCCTCAAGGCGGCGGACCTCCTCGCCGGCCCCTGGCGCGACACGGTCAACGCGGCGACCATGCTCAATCAGTCGAAGACCGTGTTCCAGGCGGAGATCGACTCCGCCTGCGAGCTGATCGACTTCTGGCGCTTCAACCCGCGCTTCATGCGCCAGATCTACGAGGAGCAGCCGATCTCCGGGCCGGGGATGTGGAACCGCGTCGAGTACCGGGCGCTCGAGGGCTTCGTCTTCGCCGTGACGCCGTTCAACTTCACCTCGATCGGCGGCAACCTGCCTACCGCGCCGGCGCTGATGGGCAACACCGTGCTGTGGAAGCCGGCCTCGACGGCGGTGCTCTCGGCCTACTGGATCGTGCGCGTGCTCGAGGAGGCCGGGCTGCCGCCGGGGGTGATCAACTTCGTCCCCGGCCGCGGCCGCCACGTCGGCGACCCGGTGCTCGCCCGGCCGGAGCTCGGCGGCGTCCACTTCACCGGCTCGACGGCCGTCTTCCAGGGGATGTGGAAGACGATCGGCGACAACATCGCGCGCTACAGGTCGTACCCGCGGATCGTCGGCGAGACCGGCGGCAAGGACTTCGTCTTCGCCCACCCGTCGGCCGACCCGGCGGCGCTGGTCGTCGCGCTGGTGCGCGGCGCCTTCGAGTACCAGGGGCAGAAGTGTTCGGCCGCGTCGCGCGCCTACGTGCCGCGCTCGCTGTGGGAGGGGGGCGTGCGCGACCGGCTGGTCGCCGAGGTCGAGGCGCTGCGCATGGGGCCGCCGACGGACTTCCGCAACTTCATGGCGGCGGTGATCGACGCCGGGGCCTTCGCCAGCATCACCGGCTACGTCCGCCACGCCGAGGAGTCGCCGGACGCCGAGATCCTGGTCGGCGGCGGCGCGGACGACGCGACGGGCTGGTTCGTCGAGCCGACGGTGGTGGTCGCCCGCGACCCGCGCTTCAAGCTGATGCGCGAGGAGATCTTCGGCCCGGTGCTGACGCTCTACGTCTACGAGGACGCCGCGCTCGACGAGGCGGTGGAGCTGTGCGACACGACGAGCCCCTACGCGCTGACCGGGGCCGTCTTCGCGCAGGACCGCGCGGCGATCGAGCGGCTGGCGCGCGCCTTCCGGCACACGGCGGGGAACTTCTACGTCAACGACAAGCCGACCGGCGCGGTGGTCGGCCAGCAGCCCTTCGGCGGCGGCCGCGCCTCGGGCACCAACGACAAGGCCGGCTCGATGGCGAACCTGATGCGCTGGTGCTCGGTGCGGGCGATCAAGGAGACGTTCGTGCCGCCGGTGGCGGTGGGGTATCCGCACATGGGGGAGGGGGCGATCTAGGCGGATCGGGGGGAGTGCCGGTGGCCGGCGGGGGCGGGGGGGCC
>DATABP010000688.1:0-2807 GCA_036259515.1 Thermoanaerobaculia bacterium
GTCGCCGCCGCCTGCGCCACCGGCGACGCCGCCGACCGCCCGCGCCCGGCGGACGACGTCGTCGGCGAGGTCGTCGAGGTCGAGCTCTTCGACCGCGAGCTCCTCGTCCGCAACACCTTCGACCGCGTCGTCCGCGTGCGCTACGACGCCGGCACCCCGGTCTTCTACCGCGGCCAGCGCTACCCGATCGACGCCCTCGACCTCGGCGACGTCGTCCGCGTCGACGTCTTCGGCGACGAGCGCGGCATCCTGATGGCCCAGCGCATCGAGGTGGAAGAGACGGTCGAGGACCGCGGCGGCACCCGGCCCACCCCCGACATCGAAGAGGTCGACGGCGAGGTCGTCCGCGTCGAGCGCCTCCCCAACGTCCTCGTCCTCGACAGCGACGCCCGCGGCACCCTGCGCATCGGCTACTCCGCCGACACCCCGGTCTACTACCGCGGCGACCAGTACGCGATCACCAACCTCGAGCCCGGCGACGAGGTGCGCGCCGAGGTCCGCGAGGACGCCGGCGGCGACCTGCGGACGGACTACGTGGTGGTGACGCGGAGCGTGCAGGACCGCGAGGGCGGCACGGCGGGCGGCGGCGGCGGTGGTGCCGGCGGCGGCGACGTCGAGGCCGGCGAGGTCGAGACCTTCACCGGCCGCGTCGTGCGCGTCGAGTCCGGCCGCGGCGAGTTCACCGTCGACCGCGAGAACGGCGGCGAGGTGCGTGTGCTGATGCCGCTCCGCGCGCTGACCGCCGACCAGGACCGCTTCCAGCGCCTGCGCACGGGCGACCGGGTGCGCTTCGACGGCGAGTGGCTGGGGGAGGGGCGGGTGGTGCTGGTGCGGTTCGACCTCGGGTACTGAGCGGCACAGCCCGACGAGAGAGGCTGTCGGTCAGGCGACCCTCAGCGGCTTGATCCGCGCCACCTCGGCCTGGATGGCCTGCGCGGCATCCCACAGATCGATCGCCTGCTGCGCGTTCAGCCAGAACTCGGGCGCGTTGCCGAACAGCCTCCCCAGCCGAAGCGCCATCTCCGGGCTGACTGCACGCCGCCCTCGCAGTAGCTCGTTCACCGACTGCCGGGACACCCCCAACGCTCGCGCCAGACCGGCGACGGTGAGACCGTAATCGGGCAAGAAGTCCTCGGCCAGCATCTCGCCGGGATGCGTCGGCCGGCGCTTCAACCGCCGCGGGTAGGACGCCATGAACACACCTCTTCAATGGTCGTCACAGATCTCTTCCGGTCCTCCCCAGCGCCGATCCCGCCGCCTCCGCCGCTCCTGACGGCGACGGTCTCCACCCGCCCCCGCGCTATCCTCCCCCTTCATGCCGCGCGACTTCACCCGCATCGCCATCGTCAACCGCGGCGAGGCCGCGATGCGGTTCCTGCACGCCGCCCGGGAGGACTCCCTCGAGCGCGGGCGGCCGCTGACCACGATCGCGCTCTACACCGAGCCGGACCGGCGCTCGCTCTTCGTGCGCGAGGCGGACGAGGCGGTGTCGCTCGGCGCGCCGTTCGTCACCGATCCCGCCGACGGGCGGCGCAAGAGCTCCTATCTCGACTACGACCGGCTCACCCGCGCGCTGCGGGGCGCGCGCGCCGAGGCGGTGTGGGTCGGCTGGGGGCTGGTCGCCGAGCACGCCGCGTTCGCCGACCTCTGCCGCGACCTCGGCGTCGTCTTCCTCGGCCCCACCGGCGACGTGATGCGAAAGCTGGGGGACAAGATCGGGTCGAAGCTCCTCGCCGAAGCGGCCGGGGTGCCGGTGGCGCCGTGGAGCGGCGGGCCGGTCGAGGACCTGGCGGCGGCGCGGCGGCACGCGGCGGAGATCGGGTACCCGCTGATGGTCAAGGCGACCGCCGGAGGCGGCGGGCGGGGCATCCGGCGGGTGGACGGCGAGCGCGACCTCGCCGAGGGGTTCGAGGCGGCGCGCTCGGAGGGGTACAAGGCGTTCGGCGACCCGACGGTGTTCCTCGAGCGGCGGGTGCGCGGGGGGCGGCACGTCGAGGTGCAGGTGGTGGGCGACGAGCACGGGACGGTGTGGGCGCTCGGGGTGCGCGACTGCTCGGTGCAGCGGCGGCACCAGAAGCTGATCGAGGAGACGCCGTCGCCGGCGCTCACCGCCGACGAGGACCGCTTCCTGCGCGACGCCGCCGCCCGGCTGGCGAAGAGCGCCGGCTACACCGGGGCGGGCACGGTGGAGTTCCTGTTCGAGCCGGCGTCGCGGCAGTTCTCGTTCCTCGAGGTCAACGCGCGGCTCCAGGTCGAGCACCCGGTCACCGAGCTGGTCACCGGCGTCGACCTCGTCAAGCTCCAGCTCCACGTCGGGCGCGGGCTGCCGCTGCCGTCGCCCGAGCCGCCGCCGGCCACCGGGCACGCCGTCGAGGCGCGGCTCAACGCCGAGGACCCGGACCGCGACTTCGCGCCCTCGCCGGGGCGGCTGGAGGTGTTCCGGCCGGCGCGCGGGCCGGGCATCCGGGTCGACAGCGGCGTCGAGGAGGGCGACGTCATTCCGTCGGAGTTCGACTCGATGATCGCCAAGCTGATCGCCTGGGGGCGGACCCGCGAGGAGGCGCTGGCGCGGCTGTCGCGGGCGCTCGGCGAGACGGCGGTGGTGATCCGCGGCGGCGCCTCGAACAAGGCGTTCCTCCAGGAGCTGCTCCGGCGGCCGGAGATGGCCTCGGGCGACTTCGACACCGAGTGGGTGGACCGGCTGGGCGCCGCCGGGGCGCGGCCGGTCGGGCGCGCCGGGGCGGTGGCGCTCGCCGCCGCGGCGGTGGAGGCGTACGAGGCGGCGCTCGACGTCGAGCGCACCCGCT
>DATABP010000689.1:0-1858 GCA_036259515.1 Thermoanaerobaculia bacterium
AGACGGCGCTCGCCGCCGGCCGTGGGGTGGTCGTCCTGGTGCCGGAGATCGCGCTGGTGCCGGCGCTGGCCCGCGCCGCCGAGCGCCGCTTCGGCTCCGAGCTGGCGATCCTCCACTCGAACCTCGCCTCCGCCGAGCGGCACCAGGAGTGGGAGCGCATCCGGCGCGGCGAGGCGCGGGTGGTGCTCGGGCCGCGCTCGGCGATCTTCGCCCCGCTCGCCGACCTCGGCCTGGTGGTCGTCGACGAGGAGCAGGACGTCGCCTACAAGCAGGAGTCGACGCCGCGCTACCACGCCCGCGACGTCGCGCTGGTGCGGGCGCAGGCGGCCGGGGCGGTGGCGGTCCTGGTCTCCGCCACGCCGAGCCTGGAGAGCCGGCTGAACGTCGAGCGCGGCCGCCTCGCTCCGCTGACGCTGACGGCCCGAGCCGGCCAGGGGCGGCTGCCCGAGGGGGTGCTCGTCGACCTCCGCGAGGAGGGGAGGCGCCGCCGGCCGGGGGAGATCCAGTTCTCCGAGCGCCTGCGCGACGAGCTGGCGAAGACCTTCGCCGCCGGCGAGCAGGCGATCCTGCTGCGCAACCGACGCGGCTACGCGCCGCTCTACCTCTGCCGCGCCTGCGGCGAGGACTTCCGCTGCGACCAGTGCGGCCTGCCACGCACCCTCCACCGCCGCGACGGGACGCTCCTCTGCCACTACTGCGGCTCCCGGCGGCCGGCGCCGGCGGCGTGCCCGACCTGCGGCGAAGAGGCGCTGGAGGCGATCGGCGCCGGCACCGAGCGGGTGGAGGAGGACTTCGGGGCGCTCTTCCCCGGTGTGCCGGTGGCGGTGCTCGACCGCGACGCGGTGCGCCGCGCCGGGGGCGCCGCGGCGGTGCTCGAGCGCTTCGCGCGCGGCGAGGCGCAGGTGCTCCTCGGCACCCAGATGGTGTCGAAGGGGCACCACTTCCCGCGCGTGGCGCTGGCGGCGGTGCTCTCGGCGGACAGCTATCTCGGCTTCCCCGACTTCCGGGCCGTCGAGCGGAGCTACAACCTCCTGGTGCAGCTCGCCGGCCGCGCCGGCCGCGGCGAGCGTCCCGGCCGGGTGGTGATCCAGACCTTCCACCCCGACCACTACGCCATCCGCGCCGCGCTGGCCCACGACGACGCCGCCTTCGCCGCCGAGGAGATGCGCTTCCGCCGCCTCTTCCACTACCCGCCGTTCACCCGCATGGTGCAGCTCCTGGTGCGCGACCGCGACCGCGCGCGGGCGGCGGCGGCGGCCGGCGAGCTCCACGCCGCGCTGCGCGACGACGCGCTCTCCGAGGGCGTGCGCGTCGCCGGCCCGGCGCCGGCCCCCTTCGAGCGCCTGCAGGGCCGCTGGCGCTTCCAGCTCCTCCTGCGCACGGCGGACCGCCAGCGCCTCCACGAGCTGGTCGCCCGCACGGTGGAGAGAGTCAAGGTGGCGGATCTGACGGTCGACGTCGATCCGCACCACCTGCTGTAGCGGGGGGGCTCGACCGCCGGCGGCGGATCTCGAACAGCACCAGCGAGGCGGCGACCGTCGCGTTGAGCGACTCGACCGAGCCGGACAGCGGGATGGTCAGCGCGAGGTCGGCGCGGGCGTCGAGATGCTCCGGCAGGCCGGGGCCCTCGGCACCGAGAAGGAGGATCAACGCGCCTCCGAGGTCCGCCTCCCACAGCGACGCGCCGCCGCGCGGCACGAGCGCCAACCGCCGGAGTCCGGCCGGGGCGAGGTGCCCTTCGAGCGCGCCGATCTCCACCTCGACCGCCACCGGCATCCGCAGCAGGCTCCCGGCCGAGGCGCGCAGCGCCCGCGGGTGGTTCGGATGCACCGTCCCCGGCGCCAGCGCCATCCCCGCC
>DATABP010000690.1:0-5276 GCA_036259515.1 Thermoanaerobaculia bacterium
CGGCGCCCTCGGCGGCCTCGAGCAGCGGAAGGAGGAGATGCGAGAGGCGCTCCGCGTCCACTGGCTGACTGACTTCGTCGCCGACGTGCGCTACGCCTTCCGCACCCTGCGCCGCACGCCCGGGCTGTCCGCCCTGGTCGTCGTCACCCTCGCGCTGGGCATCGGGCTGACCGCGGCGCCCTTCAGCATGCTCGACGCGCTGGTCTTCCGGCCCTACCCGGTGCCGGACCCGGGCGAGGTGGTCAACCTGGTCGCCACCTCCCGCGACGACGAGGCCGGCCTCTTCTCCTACCGCGAGGCCCTCGACCTGCGGGCGCACGCGAAGAGCTACGACGGCGTGGTGGCGAGCACGGGGCCGCAGGCGGTCGGCTTCGCCGCCGAGCCGGGCGCCACCGCCCAGGTGCGCGCCGCCGCGCTGGTCTCCGGCGACTACTTCCGGGTGCTCGGCGTCGAGCCGCGGATCGGGCGCGGCTTCCGCGACGCGGAGGACGCGGTGCCCGGGCGCGGCGCGGTGACCGTCCTCGGGCCCGACTTCTGGCAGCGCGAATTCGGCGGCGACCCGTCCGTCGTCGGCCGCACGGTGCGCATCAACGGCGCCGACTTCACCGTCGTCGGCGTGGCGCCGGAGTCGTTCCCGGGGATGCTGATCTTCAACCATCCCGACCTCTACGTCCCGCTGGCGATGGCGCGGGTGTTCTCGACCGACCCGCGGAAGGACTTCTTCGAGGACCGCGACGACCGCGAGCTGCGCGTCCAGGCGCGGCTCGCCGAGGGCGTCTCGCTGCGCCAGGCGCGCGACGAGCTCACCGCCCTGGCGCGCGACTTCGCCCGCGAGCACCCGCGGCTCTACCGCGACCGCGGCGCGGCGGTGCGCACCCAGCTCCAGATGCGCACGCGCGGCGACGACCCCAACTGGAAGTTCAGCGTCATCTTCTCGGTGCTCGGGGTCGCGGTGCTGCTCGTCGCCTGCACCAACGTGGCCGGCCTGCTCCTCAGCCGGGCGCGCACCCGGCGGCGGGAGGTGGCGATCCGGCTGTCGATGGGCTCCTGGCGCTTCCGGCTGGTGCGGCTGCTGCTCACCGAGACGCTGGTGCTCGCGCTCCTCGGCGGCGTGGGCGGCGTGGCGCTGGGCTACGCCGCGATCGAGATGCTCCAGCGGTTCAGCATCCCGTCGGAGCTGCCGCTGACCATCCCCTTCCGCATGGACGCGCGGGTGCTGGCGGCGAGCCTCGTCGTGTCGCTGGCGACGGCGCTCGTCTGCGGCCTCGCCCCGGCGATCGACGGCGCGCGCACCGATCTCGTGCGCGGGCTCAAGACGGCCGACGTCGACCTCCCCGGCAGGAAGCGCCTGTGGGGCGCAACGCGCTGGTCGTCGCCCAGGTGGCGATGTCGCTGATGCTCCTCACCGTCACCCTCTTGATGGCGCGGAGCTTCCGCGAGAGCGCGCTGGGCGGCGAGATCGAGCGCCGCGACCTCCTGATGGTCCGCCTCGACCCGCGGCTGGCGCAGTACGACGCCGCCCGCACCGAGCGCTTCTACGAGCTCCTGGTCGAGCGCGTCGGCGGGGCGCCCGGCGTCGAGGGCGTCGGGACGACGATCAACCCGCCGCTCGGGCTCGGCGACTTCCCGGCGCTCGCCTTCGTGCCCGACGACGCCGATCTGCCCGCCGACCGCGAGAGCGTCACCGCGGCGATGGACGCGGTCGACCCCGGCTACTTCGCGACCATGGGGGTGCCGATCCTGCGCGGCCGCGGCTTCCTCGCCACCGACACGGCGGAGACGCCGCGCGTGGCGGTGGTCAACGAGCAGCTCGCCCGCCGCTGGTGGCCGGACGGCGACGCCGTCGGCCGGAGGATCCGGCTCGACGGCCGCGGCGGCACGCCGGTCGAGGTGGTCGGGGTGGCGCGGACGGTCGCCTACCGCTCGCCCGGCGAGTCGCCGATCGAGTTCGTCTACCTGCCGGTCACCCAGCACCCGGTGGCGCGGCGGGCCGTCCTGGTGCGCACCTCCGGCGACCCGCTGCGGCTCGCCGGGCCGATGCGGCAGATCGTGCGCGCGATCGACCCCGACCTGCCGGTCCTCGAGACGCGGACCTACGAGGACCTCGTCCGATACCACACCGTCGACGGGCCGGGGGTGGCGGTGCGGCTGGTCGGCACCATGGGGGCGGTGGGCCTGGTGCTGGCGATCGCCGGCCTCTACGGGCTGATGGCCTACAACGTGACGCGGCGCACCCGCGAGATCGGCATCCGGCTGGCGATCGGCGCGGCGCCGTCGCGGGTGCTGCGCGCGTTCGTGCGCCAGGGGCTGGTGCTGGTGGCGTTCGGGGCGGCGATCGGCCTGGTGCTCGGGATCGCGGTCGAGCGGCTGATGGACGCGATGGTGTTCGACACCCCCGGCCTCGACCTGGTGTCCTACCTCGTCCTGCTGCCGGCGATGGCGCTGGTGGTGCTCCTGGCGGCCTACCTGCCGGCGCGGCGGGCCGCCCGCATCTCGCCGACCCGGGCGCTGCGCTACGAGTAGCGCCCGGCGGGCCGGGAGCCGCCTACCCGGCGAGCCGCAGGAGCTCGCGCTGCGGCTCGCCGCCGGTGACCTCGGCGCCGTCCGGGGTGAGCGCGACGTTGATCTCGCTGCGCACCCCGAAGTCGCCCTCGAGGTAGATCCCCGGCTCGATCGAGAAGCCGGTCCACGGCAGGAGGAGCCGGGTGTCGTGGGTCTCCAGGTTGTCCATGTTGGCGCCCGGGCCGTGGTCGGAGACGTGGATCGAATGGCCGGTGCGGTGGATGAAGCGCTCGCCGTAGCCGGCGTCGCGGATCACCCCGCGCGCCGCGTCGTCGACCTCGTAGCCGGCGACCGGCTCGGCGGGGTAGCGCGAGCGCACCAGGTCGAGCGCCGCGTCGCGGGCGGCGGCGACGGTCGCCCACACCTCCTGCTGGCGGTCGGTCGGCGCCGGGGCGCAGACGCCGCACCAGGTGATGTCGGCGTAGACGCTGTCCGCCGCCGCCTTCTCCTTCGCCCACAGGTCGACGAGCAGGAAGTCGCCGCGGCGGATCGGCGACGAGGTCTCGGCCGACGGCTGGAAGTGGGGATCGGCGCTGTGGGCGTTCACCCCGACGATCGGCGGCGACTCGGTGTGGAGCCCGGCCTGCTCGAAGCGCTCGAGGATGAAGCGCTGGACGGCGTGCTCGCTCTCCTCGCGGCCGGCGGCGAGCGCCGCGCGCACCCGCTCGAAGGCGGCGAGCGCGATCTCGTGGAGGGCGGTGCAGGCGCGGCGGTGGCCGGCGAGCTGCTCCGGGCTCCAGGTGGCGGCGAAGCGCTGCACCAGGTCGGCCGAGGACACCAGCTCGGCGCCGGCGCCGCGCAGGAGGTGGGCGGTGCCGGCGTCGAGGGGGGAGACGGTGGGGATCGCCGCGTCGGGGCTGTACTGGGCGGCGATCCTCCGCCCGCCGGCCCCGCCGACCAGCCGCGCCACCGCCTCGGCGTGCTCGCGCCAGGTGAGGTAGGCGCGCTTCTCGCCGGGCAGGTGGTCGAGCATCGCCGGCTCCAGGCGGTGGACCAGCTTGACCGGCTCCCCCCGTCGCGGCACCAGGTAGTAGCAGCGGCGGGTCAGCAGCTTGTCGCGGCCGAAGCCCAGGAGGTCGAGGCTGATCGGGTCGTTGGCCTGGAACAGCGCGAACAGCCAGCCGTCGACGCCGGCCTCGGCCAAGGCGTCCTGGATGGCGGGAATGCGGTCGGCGAGCATGGTTTTTCGTCCTTTCTCCCGGTCGTCCACCGGCCGGCGGACGCCGCCGACAGGCTACCAGCCGGCGGAGTAAAATGGCCCGTCGGACTGTTCTCGTCCTCGCTGAGCCCCTTCCCGCCGTCAACCAGCGAGAACATCGAGTTTCGTGAGGAAAGGAGAAGCCATGATCGCTCGCACGCACAGCCAGCTCCGCCTGCTGGTGGCCGCGATCGTCCTTCTGTTGCCTGCCGCGGGCGCCCTGGCGATCGGCCAGGGCCGGCTGCAGGCCGAGGTCGTCGACTCCCAGGGCAACCCCGTCGCCGACGTCCAGGTGAGGATCACCCAGGAGGAGATCGGCTACGAGTCGACGGCCAAGACGAACAAGCGCGGCCGCTTCAACCTGATGGTCATCGACGCCACCCGGGTCTACACCTTCGAGTTCTCGAAGGAGGGGATGCCGAAGGTGGTGCAGACCTTCAAGATCGAGTCGGGCGGCGTCAGCCACCACACCTTCACGCTCGCCCCGTCGGCCCCGGCGGCGCCCGCCGCCGGCACCGTCACCGAGGGTCGCAACCGGGCGATCAACGTCTTCAACGAGGGCGTCACCGCGCTCCAGGGCGGCGACAAGGCGACGGCGCGCGCCAAGTTCGAGGAGGCGCTGTCGATCGACCCCGACATGCCGCAGTCCTACTCGGTGCTCGCCAACCTCTACATCGAGGCCAAGGAGTACGACCAGGCGATCGCCACCGCGCAGAAGCTGCTCGAGCTGTCGCCGGACGACCCGGCGGCGCTGGTCGCCCTCTACGACGCCCACTACGCGAAGGGCGACACGGCGACGGCGCAGCAGTTCCTCGACCGGCTGAGCGCCGCCGGCGGCGGCACCGACGCGGCGGTCCGCGTGTTCAACGCCGGCGCCGACGCCGCCCGCGCCGGCAACCTCGACACCGCGCTGACGCTGTTCGGCAAGGCCGTCGAGCTCGACCCCGAGCTGGCCCCGGCGCACGCCGCCCAGGCCCGCCTGCTGCTCGCCCGCGAGCGCTTCGAGGAGGCGCTGGCCGCCGCCGACCGTGCGCTGGCCATCGATCCCGACATGACCGACCTGCAGCGGGTGCGCTACGAGTCGTTCCGCCGCCTGGGCCGCGAGGCCGAGGCGAAGGAGGTGTTCGCCGTCCTCGCCGCCGCCGACCCCGAGGGCCTCGCCGAGTCGCTCTACGAGCGCGGCAAGGCGGCCTTCGAGTCGGGCGACTCGACCGCGGCGGTCACCGCGCTCGAGCAGGCGGTCCAGGCCGATCCCGACCACGCCCGCGCCCACTACATGCTCGGCCTCGCCTACGCCAACTCCGGCGACTCGGCGAAGGCCAAGCAGCACCTCCAGACGTTCCTCCAGTTGGCGCCGAACGATCCGGAGGCGGGCACCGCGAAGCAGATGATCGAGTACATGGGCTGATCCCACGATCGACCCGACCGGCGCCCGCCTCCGGATCGTTCGGCGCCAACTGGAGGAACGTCTGGAGGTGCTGCTTGGCCTTCGCCGAGTCGCCGGAGTTGGCGTAGG
>DATABP010000691.1:0-6543 GCA_036259515.1 Thermoanaerobaculia bacterium
CCGAGGTTGTCGCGGTTCGCCCGCTCGGTGCGCGCGACGTCGATCTCGCCCGCGTCGAGGAAGGTGCGGGTGCCGTTCTGGAGCGTGACGTAGGCGCGCCCGTCGCGCACGACGTACTTCTCCTGGGCGATGATCTTCGAGCCGTCCCGGAGGTAGATCACGTAGGCGGCGGCCGGCCAGGCGGCGATCACGGCGGCGAGGACGGCGGCGACGAGCGCGGTGCGGCGGGACGTGCTGCGCGGGGACGTGCTGCGCGGGGACATCGGGGGCGCTCCTTTCGAGGCTGCGGGCGTTGCTATGCTACTCCACCCGATGCCGCGCCCCTCCTCAGAAGCCCTGCTCCTGCTCGAGGACGGGTCGCTCTTCCGCGGCGAGGCGGTCTCCCCCGGCACGCGCTTCGGCGAGGTGGTGTTCAACACCTCGATGACCGGCTACCAGGAGATCCTCACCGACCCCTCCTACCGCGGCCAGATCGTGGTGATGACCCAGCCGCACATGGGCAACTACGGCACCGGCCCCGAGCTCGCCGAGTCGCGCCGGCCGTGGGTCGAGGGGTTCGTCGCCCGCAGCTTCACGGCGCGGCCGTCCGGGCACCCGGGCGGCGAGTCGCTCCCCGCCTGGCTGGCCCGCCACGGCGTGCCGGCGATCGCCGGGCTCGACACCCGCGCGCTGGTGCGCCGCCTGCGCGAGCACGGGGCGCTGCGCGGCGTGCTGACCACCGAGCGGTCGGAGGTCGCCGCGCTGGCCGCCGAGCTCGCCGACTTCCCGTCGATGGCCGGGCGCGCGCTGGTCCACGAGGTCGGCTGCCGCGCGGCCTACGAGGTGCCGGCGGTGGGCGAGGAGCGCTACCGGCTGGCGGTCTACGACTTCGGGGTCAAGGAGAACATCCTCCGCTCGCTGGCGCTCCGCGGCGCGCGGCTGACCGTGCTCCCGGCCGGCACGCCGGCGGCGGCGGCGCTCGCCGCCGGCCCGGACGGCGTGGTGCTCTCGAACGGCCCGGGCGACCCCGAGCCGCTGGTCGAGATCGCCGCGAACGTCCGCGCGCTGATCGACGCCGGGCGGCCGCTCCTCGGCATCTGCCTCGGCCACCAACTCGTCGGGCTGGCGCTCGGCGGGCGCACCTTCAAGCTCAAGTTCGGTCACCACGGCGGCAACCAGCCGGTGCGCGACGTCGCCACCGGGAAGGTGGCGATCACCAGCCAGAACCACGGCTTCGCGGTGGCGGCGGACTCGCTGCCCGCCGGCGTGCGGGTGGCGGCGGAGAACCTCAACGACGGCACCGTCGAAGCGCTGGCGGTCGACGGCAAGCCGGTGCTCTCGGTGCAGTACCACCCGGAGGCGGCGCCCGGGCCGCACGACGCGGCGCCGCTCTTCGACCGCTTCCTCGACCTCGTCGCGGCCGAGCGGCGGCGCGCCGGCGCCGGCGCGCGATGAGCCGCGCGGGCGGCGTCGGGCTCGCCTGGCTGGTCGCCTGGCGCTTCCTGCGCGGGCCGAGGAGCCGGCTCTTGGGCGGCACCGCCCGCGCCGCGCTCGCCGCCACCGCGCTCGGGGTCACCGCGATGGTCGTCGCGATGGCGCTGATGACCGGCTACCGCGAGGACCTGGAGCGCAAGCTGATCGAGGGCAACGCGCCGATCGTGGTCTCGCCGTTGGCGCCGGGCGCGACCCTCGGCGCCACGGCGCAGGCGCAACTCGCGGCGCTGCCCGGGGTGGCCTCGGTGGGCCGCGTCGCCTACGGTCAGGGGACGTTGACGGCGATCGAGCCGGCCGCCGCCGCCGAGCCGGTCGAGGTCACCCTGCGCGGCGTCGACCCCGGCGGCGGCCAGCTCTCCGCTGCGGCCGAGGAGCTGACCCCGGGCGCGGACGGCCTCCCCGGCGCGGTGCTCGGGGACGAGCTGGCCCGGCGGCTGGGCGTCGAGGCCGGCGACCGGGTGCGCCTGGTCGCACTGGGCTTCGACGGCGACCGGCCGCGCTTCCGCTTCCAGGGGCTCCGCGTCGGCGGCACCTTCGACAGCGGCTTCGCCGAGTTCGACGCCTCGTGGCTGCTGCTCGACCGCGAGTTGGTCGGCCGCCTGATGGGCGAGGGGGTCCAGGCCGACCTCTACGAGATCGGCCTCGACGACGCCGGCGACACCGGCACCGCGGCGGCGGCGATCACGCGCGCCCTGGGCCCCGAGTGGATGGTCACCGACTGGCGGCAGCTCAACGCCGAGCTGTTCGCCGCGCTACGCCTCCAGCAGGTGGCGCTCTTCGGGGTGCTCGGGCTGATCGTGCTGGTGTCGACCTTCAACGTCGCCTCGACGTTGGTGGTGCTGGTGCGCGAGCGGATGCGCGACGTCGGCGTGCTCGCCGCCCTCGGCTTCGCGCCGCGCCGGCTGTGGACGGTGTTCCTGCTCTACGGCGGCGCGCTGGGGGCGGCGGGCACCGCGCTCGGCGTGGCGATCGGCGCCGGCGCCGCCTGGACGCTGACCACCTTCGAGCTGATCCGCTTCGACCCGGAGGTGGCGAACATCTACTTCATCAGCTCGGTGCCGTTCCGGGTCGAGGCGGCGGACCTCGCGGCGGTGGTCGGCTTCGCCCTCGGGGTGACGCTCCTCGCCTGCCTGGCGCCGGCCTTCCGCGCCGCCCGCGTCGATCCCGCCGACGCCCTGCGGTACGAGTGAGGACCGTTGTGACCGTCACCTCGGACCGCTTCCTCGCCGCCGCCCTCCAGATGCGCTCGACCTCGGACGCGGCGGCCAACCTGCGCCAGGCCGAGGAGCTGGTCGCCCGCGCCGCCGCCTACGGCGCGCGCCTCGTCGCCACCCCGGAGAACACCAACTACCTGGGCCCGCACGACGAGAAGGTGCGCCGCGCCGAGCCGCTCGGCGGGCCCACCGTCTCGCGCTTCGCGGAGCTGGCGGCGCGGCACGGCGTGGTCCTGCTGCTCGGCTCGTTCAACGAGCGGGTGGACGGCGACCCGCGGCGCTGCGCCAACACCAGCGTCCTCTTCGGCCCCGACGGCGCGGTGCTCGCGACCTACCGCAAGATCCACCTCTTCGACGTCGACGTCCCCGGCGGGGTGACCTTCCGCGAGTCGGCCACCGTGGTGCCGGGCGAGGAGACGGCGGTCGCCGAGACGGCACTCGGGCGGGTCGGCCTCTCGATCTGCTACGACCTCCGCTTCGGCGAGCTCTACCGGCGGCTGGCCGCGGACGGCGCTACGCTGGTGACCGTCCCCTCCGCCTTCACCCTCGCCACCGGCAAAGACCACTGGCACGCGCTCCTCCGCGCCCGGGCGATCGAGACGCAGTGCTGGCTCGTCGCCCCGGCGCAGGTGGGGAGCCACGACGACGAGGGGCTCAAGGAGAGCTACGGCCACGCGGCGATCGTCGACCCCTGGGGCGCGGTGGCCGCCGACGCCGGGGCGGCCGGGCCGGGGCTGGCGCTCGCCGAGGTCGAGCCGGCGCGGGCGGCGGCGGCGCGGCGGGCGATCCCGGTGGCCGGCCACCGGCGGCTGCCCGGATAGCATCGCCGTCTGGGAAGCATTTTCGAGAAGCACCATCGACCAAGGAGACGCGACATGCAGGCACCCGAGCCCCAGGAGGCCCACCGCTGGCTGCAGCGGCTGGTCGGGGAGTGGAAGTGGGAGATGGAGGCGCCGGCCGGGCCGGACCAGCCGGCGACGAAGCACGAGGGCACCGAGAGCGTCCGCCCGCTCGGCGAGCTGTGGACGATCGGCGAAGGGTCGAGCACCATGCCGGACGGCAGCTCCGCCTCGACGGTGATGACCCTCGGCTACGACCCGGCGCGGCAGCGCTTCGTCGGCACCTTCATCGGCTCGATGATGACCCACCTGTGGATCTACGAGGGAAGGCTCGACGCGAGCGGCGACAAGCTCACCCTCGACGCCGAGGGCCCGACCTTCACCGGCGACGGCGAGATGGCGCAGTACCAGGACGAGATGGAGTGGGTGAGCGACGAGCACCGGGTGCTGCGCTCGCGGGTGCTGCAGGGCGGCGAGTGGCAGCAGTTCATGGAGGCGCACTACCGCCGAGTGAGGTGATCCGGGCGGGCCGGCGCCGCCGGCCGCTACGACACCGGCACGCTCGACAGCCCGCTGCGCTTCTTCTCCAGCGTCTGGAGCTCGTCGGCGATCGCCAGCGTGGTGCGGGCGGCGGCGGCGGCGGTCTCCTGGAGCTCCGCGGTGGTGCAGTGGCGGGCGAGGAACTCGGCGGCGATCCGGTGGTGGTGGATCTCCTCCGGCTGGATGGTCTCCTCGTAGAGCCGCGCCGTGCCCTCGTCGCCCACCGACCGGCAGAAGGCGATGAACTGGGCGTTGCGCACCTCGGCGATCGCCTCGCCGGCGAAGGGGCCGGCGGCGATCCGCTCCACCGTCGAGCGCAGCGGCCGGAGGTAGTGGTAGAGCGGGCTGTAGCCATCGGAAAGCGGGTCGAAGCCGGCGAGGTCCTCCCCCAGCTCGCCGAGCCGCCGCGCGATGAGGTCGTAGTGCTTCATCTCGTCGCCGACTTGGTGGGCGAGCACCTGCTTGGCGTCGACCTCCGGCGTCGACGGCATCCACAGCGCTGCGATCTCGCTCGCCTCCATCTCGCTCTGGAGCGCGAGCTTGAGCAGGGTGACGACCTCGACCCGCCCCTGCGACTCGGCCTCCAGCGTCTCGGTGTCGCCGAGCTGGGCGAAGAGCTCGCGCATCTCCGCCTGGAGCGAGGCGACGAACTCCTCGCCGGAACGGAAGTCCTCGCCGGAACCTCGGCTGCTCTCGCTCATCGTGACTCCTCCCGCGGCCGCGGCACGCGCGCCGCCTCGTCCGGATCGCCCACCGCCAGCACCACCTTGCCGAACTGCGCCCGGTCCTCGAGCACCGCCTGCGCCTCGCGCGCCTCCGCCAGCGGCAGCACCCGGTCGACCACCGGCACCAGCTCGCCGGTCTCGAAGAAGCCGAGCAGGTGGATCAGCTCGGCGAGCGAGCCCATCGTCGACCCCAGGATCGACAGGCTCTTGAAGAACACGGCGCGGAGGTTGATCGTCGCTTCGCCTTCCGCGGTGGCGCCGCAGAGCACGATCCGCCCCGCCCAGGCGAGCGCCTTGAGGCTCCGCTCGAACACCTCGCCGCCGACGTGGTCGACCACCACCTCGACCCCCTTGCCGCCGGTCGCCTCGCGGGCGGCGGCGACGAAGTCGCCGGTCGTGTAGTTCACCGTGTGGGTGGCGCCCAGCTCGCCCGCCCTGGCGAGCTTCTCGTCGCTCCCGGCGGTGGCGACGATCGCCCGTGCTCCGAGGAGCCGCGCGATCTGGATCGCCGCCGAGGACACGCCGGAGCCGGCGGCGTGGATCAGCACGTCCTCGCGCCGGCCGAGCTTCGCCCGTCCGGCCAGCATGTGCCAGGCGGTGAGGAAGACCAGCGGCACCGCCGCCGCCTCGACGAACGAGAGCCCGGAGGGCAGCGGCAGCACGTTCCGCCGCGGCACCACCAGGAGCTCGGCGTACCCCCCGTCGCGGTGCTCGCCGAGGATGGCGTACCGCCGGCACAGCATGTCCTCGCCGGCCACGCAGCGCGCGCAGTGCCCGCACGAGGTCGCCGGCGCCACCAGCGTCGGCATCCCGATCTCGACGCCGTCGACCCCGGGACCGACCGCGTCGACCACCCCCGCCACCTCGCTGCCGGGGATCAACGGCAGCGGGAATCGATGCCCGGGCACCCCGTTCCGCACCCACAGGTCGAGATGGTTGACCGCGCACGCCCGCACCGCCACCCGCACCTCCCCGGGCCCCGGCTCCGGGTCCGGCAGCTCCCGCCACTCCAGGGCCTCCGCCCCGCCGTGACGGGTGACCTGCCAGGCGCGCATGCGGGCAGTATAGCGCCTGGTCCGGCGTTGACTAAGGCGACCGACTAAGCCAGACTCGGAGCCGCCATGAAGACGGTCAACATGCACGAAGCGAAGACGCGGCTCTCCCGGCTCGTCGACGAGGCGACCTCCGGCGAGGAGGTGGTGATCGCGCGTGCCGGCCGCCCGCTGGTTCGGTTGGTCCCGATCGCCGAAGCACGGTCGCCGCGCCGGCTGGGGACCGCGGCAGGCCAGGTGCGCATCGCCGACGACTTCGACGAGCCGCTCGACGATTTTGCCGCCTACCGCTGAGCGCGCCCTGCTGCTCGACACGCACGCCTTCCTTTGGGCGGCGACCGACCCGTCTCGCCTCGGAGCGGCGGCGCGCGCGGCGATCGAAGACGGCGACATCCGTCTCCTGCTGAGCACCGCCAGCGTTTGGGAGATGGCGATCAAGGCCAGTCTCGGCAAGCTCGACCTCGCGGGGCCGGTGAGCGAGCTCGTCGGCGAGCAGATCGTCCGCCTGCGAGTCGACCTTCTTCCGGTGGAGGTGGCCCACGCCTGCGCGACGAGCAGACGGTCGAAGGGGTCGCGGTGATGCCAGGCGAGATGCTCGACGCGCGTGGCGTGGGCCACCTCCACCGGAAGAATGTCGACTCGCAGGCGGACGATCTGCTCGCCGACGAGCTCGCTCACCGGCCCCGCGAGGTCGAGCTTG
>DATABP010000692.1:0-9944 GCA_036259515.1 Thermoanaerobaculia bacterium
CTCGCCGCCGCCGTCGCGCTGGCGGTCGGCGCCGCCGGCTGGTTCGCCACCGACGGCATGTTCGCCGGCGAGGTCGCCGCGATCGCCGACGTCGACGGCCTGCTGCTCACCCTCGACGACGACGCCCCCGGCGGGGTGGAGCCGCTCGCCGCCGGCACCATGCTCGACGCCGGCCAGGCGGTGCGCACCGGCAAGGGCTCGACCGCCGTGGTGCGGCTGACCGACGGCTCGCTGGTCGAGCTCGCCGAGCGCACCGAGATGTCGGTCCGCTCCCGCCGGCGCGGCACCATCATCGAGGTCGAGCGCGGGGCGGTGATCGTCGAGGCCGCCGACCAGCGGCCGAAGCAGCTCTTCGTCGCCACCGCCGACGCCGAGGTGCGGGTGACCGGCACCATCTTCTCCGTCCAGCACGGCGTGCGCGGCTCGCGCGTCGGGGTGGTCGAGGGCGAGGTGCGGGTCGACGCCGGCGGCCGCGAGGTGGTCCTCCACCCCGGCGACGAGACGACCAGCCGCGCCGCGCTGGCGCCGGTGCCGGTCTCCCGGCAGGTCGCCTGGAGCCGCAACGTCGACCGCTACGTGGCGATGCTCGAGGAGCTCGACGCGCTGCGCCGCGAGATCGCCCAGCGGGTGGCGCCGGCCGAGAGCCGCTTCGAGAGCGCGCTCGTGCCGCTGGTGCCGGCCGACACCTTCCTCTACGCGGCGATCCCCAACCTCTCGGCCACCGTCGGCGAGAGCTGGACGATCTTCCAGGAGCGGCTCGCGGAGAGCCCGACCCTGGCCGAGTGGTGGGCCGAGCGCCAGGCCGACGGCGACGCCGCCCACATCGAGGACGCGCTGGCGCGGCTGACCGACCTCGGCGGCCAGCTCGGCGACGAGGTGGTGGTGACCTTCGGCGCCCGCGGCGAGGGCGAGGGCGGCGAGAGCCTCCTGGTGCTCGCCGAGGTGGCGAACCCCGACGCCTTCGCCGACGCGCTCGCCGCCGAGGCGGCCCGGCACGACGGCGACGACGACGAACTGGTGATCGTCCGCGACCTCGCCGAGCTGTCGGGCGACGAGGACGGGCTGGTCGTGTGGGTGAGCGACGCGGGCTGGATGGCGGCCGGCGGCCGCGAGCGGCTGGACGCCTTCGCCGCGGCGGCCGCGGCCGGCGGCAGCGGCTTCGCCGACGGCGAGCTGGGCCAGGCGGTCGCCCGCGCCTACGCCGACGGCACCCAGTGGCTGCTCGCCTTCGACCTCGCCCAGACGATCGGCGCCGAGGCGGCGTCCGACGAGGAGCTCGCCGCCACCGGCTTCGGCGACGCCGAGCGGCTGGTCGTCGAGTCGTGGGGCGAGGGCGACCGCACGGTGATGAGCGCCGAGCTCGGCTTCGCCGGCGAGCGCCGCGGCATCGCCTCCTGGCTCGCCGCGCCGGCGCCGATGGGCAGCCTCGACTTCGTCTCCGCCGACGCCCACCTCGCCGCCGCCTTCGTGGTCAAGGAGCCGTCCGCGATGCTCGACGACGTGCTGGCGATCGCCGGCGGCGACGAGGACCACGAGCTGGCGGAGGTCGAGGCGGAGATCGGGCTGTCGCTGGCCGAGGACGTCGCGGCGCCGCTCGGCGGCGAGATCGCCCTGGCGGTCGACGGGCCGTTCCTGCCGGAGCCGTCGTGGAAGGCGATCGTCGAGGTCTACGATCCGGCGCGGCTCGAGCACACCATCGAGGTGGCGGTGGCGCGGATCAACGACCGCCTGCGCCAGGAAGGGCAGCCCGAGCTGACGCTCGCCCGCGAGGAGGACGGCGGCCACGTGTGGCACCGGCTGGAGGGACGAAGCTTCGGGGTGAGCTGGGTGACGGTCGACGGCTACATGGTGATCGCCCCGTCCAAGGCGCTGCTCGAGCGCACGCTCGACCAGCGGGCGGCCGGCGCCACCCTCGCCGCCTCCGGGCGCTTCCGGGAGCTCCTGCCGCGCGACGCCCGCACCCACTTCTCGGCGCTCTTCTACCAGAACCTGGGGCCGGTGCTGGCGCCGGTGGCGGACGGGCTGTCGAGCATGGGCGGCGACGGGATGACCGAGGAGCAGCGGCGCACGCTGGCCGCCCTGGTCGCCGACGCCGAGCCGACCGTCGCCTACGCCTACGGCGAGCCGGACCGGGTGATCTTCGCCGGCACCGGACCGGGCGGCCCCTTCGGGATCGCCATTCCGGCGGTCGGCGGGATCGGCGGACTGGGGCTCTACGGCGCGCTGGAGGAGGCCGCCGCGCAGCAGGCGCCGCCGAACTGACCGACCCATCGGTCGAGCGGTCGCCGAGGTTCCGACGCCCCCCGCGGTCTCGCGATCGCGGGGGGCGTCTCTTTTGGTGCGGCCGCGGCGCCGTTGACAGGCCGGGCGGCCGGGAGTACGTTCCCGGCATGAGCACCCCCGTGCGCGCCTACCTGCTGTTCACCGGCACCGGCCCGATCCTCGCCCTCTCCACCTTCGCCGAGCTCGCCGACCAGCGGCTGATCTCGAAGCTGCGCTACAAGGGGATCGACAAGTTCATCGCCTACGAGGTCGACGCGGCCGCGGTGCGCGACCGCTACCCGCACTCCTTCGAGTCGGTGGCGGCGGATCTCGCCGGCGGCGAGGAGGACCTGCGGGTGCTCGACTTCAACGGGCACCAGATCATGGCCAACTTCTCGCTCGCCGAGCTCGGGGAGCCGATCAAGGTCGGCGACGGCGAGGAGGCGACGAAGGGCGTGCCGTAGAGGGGCACGATGGTGCCGAGGGCCGGCCGCGGCGGGGGCTGCCGGCGACGGGGCACGCGGCGCCTCGGTGGGAGATGGGGACGGCCGTCTCAGCGGCGTTCCGGGGACGGCAGGAAGTCGCGGAGGTCGTGGCCCAGGGTGGCGAAGAGGCGGCGGACGGTGGGGAGGGGGAGGCCGACGACGTTGGTGTAGTTGCCGGACACGCGCTCGACGAAGAGGGCGCCGATGCCCTGGATGGCGTAGGAGCCGGCCTTGTCGAGGGGCTCGCCGGTGGCGACGTACCAGGCGATCTCGGCGGGGGTGAGGGGGGCGATCTCGACCTGGGACTCGTCGACCGCCACCGCGCGCCGGCCGCCGCCGCCCTCGAGCAGCGCGACGCCGGTGTGGACGGTGTGGCCGCGGCCGGCGAGGCGGGCGAGCATCGTCTCGGCCTCGGAGGGGTCGGCGGGCTTGCCGAGCAGCTCGGGCCGGCGGTCGGGGCCGGGGAGGACGACGACGGTGTCGGCGGCGAGGACCAGCTCGCCGGGACGGGCGTCGGCGGCGGCCTTCTCGGCGGCGAGGCGGACGACGTAGGCGCGCGGCTCCTCGCCCGGGCGCGGCGTCTCGTCGAGGTCGACCGGGCGCACCTCGAACGGCAGGCCGAGGGCGGCGAGGAGGTCGCGGCGCCGCGGCGAGGCGGAGGCGAGGACCACCCGCGGCCGCGCCCTCTCGGCAGCCCCCGTCACGGGAAGTAGCCGCGGATCGTCTTCGCCTCGACCCCGGGGCGGACGACCTCGACCGCCACCTCGCGGAAGTCCTCCTCGCCGCCGGCGCCCTCCTCGCCGGGACCGCCCGCCGCCGCGTCGAGCGACGACTGGTAGACCAGGAGGTACTGGCTCCGGAGCTCGCGCTCGATCTGCGCGTAGACCTGCGCCAGCTCGTGCGCCCGGCCGACGAAGAAGGTGCGGCCGCCGGTCTCGTCGGCCAGCCGCAGCAGCTTGGTGCGCACCGCCGGGGTGTGGGCGTCGGCGCCGAGACCGATGGCGTAGACCGTCACCCCGGTCCGCCGGGCGTACTCCAGCGCCTCCTCGAACGAGTAGTGGCTGCCCTGGTCGTCGCCGTCCGAGAGCAGCACCAGCGCGCGCTTTCCGGAGACGCCGCTGAAGTAGTGGAGGGTGAAGATCAGGCTGTCCCAGAGCGCGGTGCCGCCGTGCGCGCCGACCCCCGCGAGGCCGCCGGCGAGGACCTCGGGATCGTTGGTGAAGCGGACGGCCAGCTCCGGCCGCTCGGCGAAGACGACCACCGCCGCGCGGTCGCGCGGGCGGAGCACGGTGGCGAAGAAGCGGCTCGCCGCCTCCAGCGCCTCGGGCAGCTCCTCGGCCATCGAGCTCGAGGTGTCGAGCAGCACGCCGGCGTAGATCGACACCCGGTCGACCCGCTCGAAGCGGCGGACCTCCTGCTCGACCCCCTCCTCGAGCACCCGGAAGTCCTCGCGGGCGAGGTCCTCGACCGGGCGGCCGTTGCGGTCGACGACGGTGGTGTAGAGCTCGACGGTGTGGACGTCGACCTCCTCGAAGCGGTCGGGGACGTTGACGAACACCACGTCCTCGACCGCGTTGCCGTCGGCGAGCACGGCGACCGCCCGCACGTAGGCCGGCTCGCCCGGGGCGCGCAGGCGGACCGGCTGGGTGAACGGCGGCTGATAGAGGGTGGCGACGAGCGCGTCGTCGAGGTAGAGCTCCACCCGGTCGAGGAGGTCGCCCTCGGGCACCTCGACCTCGGCGGCGACCCGCAGGCTCTGCCGGTAGCGGCGGGTGGGCTGCGGCTCGACCAGGCGGACGGCGAAGCGGTGCGGCCCGGCGTTGAGCAGGAGCTCGTCGCGCGCCAGCTCCTCGCCGCGCGCGTCCACCGCCACCGCGGCGACCTCGAAGGTGCGGAGGTCGCGGCCGAGGTCGAGCTCGACGCTCCACGGCGGCCGTCCCTTGCTCATCACCTCGCGGCCGTCGACCAGGAAGCGCACCCGCGCCACGTCCTCGCCGGTGGTCACCGCCTCGACCCGGGTGTTGCCGACGGTCAGCGTGTCCGGCGCCGGCAGCAGGCGGACGGTGACCTCGTCGGTGCCGAGGGAGAGGTTGGCCTCGGCGACCGGATCGGTGGGGGAGGGCGAGGCGGCGGGGGCGGTCGCGGGCTCGCCGGGGTCGGCGGCCGGCGAGTCGCCCGCGAGGGCGGCGTCGGCGACCAGCGGCTCGCCCGGGCGCAGGAACGGCACCTCGATCTCCCGCTCGTCGCGGAACCAGCGCCCGCCGGCCACGTCCTCGACGCGCACCAGCAGCCGGTAGGCGCCGGGGCGGAGCGCGCGCTGGAAGACCAGCGGCAGCCGCTCGCCGGCGCCGTCGGCGGGCACCCGGAAGCGGTAGCGGAAGCTCTCGAAGCGCTCGCCCTTGCGCAGCACCTCGCCGTCGACGACGAAGTCGAAGGCCGGCCCGTGGTCGGTGGCGAGGGTGGCGGCGCCGCGCGGCACCTCGACCACCCCCTGGACGACGGTGCGGCCGCCGCGGGCACCGGGGAACGACAGCGCGAGGTCGGCGGCGAAGGTGGCCGCCGCCGCCGGCAGCTCCGTGGTGGTGGCGAGGAAGGCGGCGAGCCACTCCGGGTTGGGGCGCGGCGGCAGACGCCCGGCCTCGGCGAGGCCCACCCAGTCGAGGGCGCGGGAGAGCGCCGCGACCAGCCGCTCGCCGGCCACGCACTCGGCGGCGATCCGATCGAGGAGCGCCGCGTCGCCGAGCGTGCCGGTGCCGGCGAGGAAGAGCGTCGCCACGCCGCTCCGCGGGTCCCAGGCGGCGTGGCGGTCTCCCCGGCGCAGGAAGACGAGGTGGTGCTAGCCGGCCCCGGCCGCCTCGCCGCCGCGGTAGCGCCACACCTCGAGCGGCAGGAGGAGCGTGCCGCAGCGGCCCGGGATCACCGCGGCCGGCTCGCCGAGGAGCAGGAAGAAGCGCCGGCGGTCGTCGCCCTCGCCGTCGAAGCGCTGCCGCGCCTCGTCCGCCCGCTCCTCCCACTGGGCGCGCAGCTCGTTGCCGGGGGTCTCCGGGTAGGGGTCGCGGACGCGCCAGAACTCGTCGACGAAGGCGCTCCGCAGGTGGTCGGCCGAGAGCGCCAGGAAGGCGGCGCGCTCGTCGTCCCCGATCAGCGGCGCCACCTCGTCGAGCCAGGCGCGGTGCTCGGCGGAGAGCGGCGCGCCGCCTTCTCCCGCCGCCGCGGCGGCGGTCAGCGGGAGCAGCAGGACGGCGAGAACGGCCGAGCGTCCGACGGCGGGCGCCATGGGTGGCATCGTACGGTGCGCGGGAGGCGGGCGCAACGCCGGTCCGATTCTTCAATGGATTGGAGCGTCGGCATCCAGCGTGTTGGACCTCGGCCGCGCGAGGCGAACGCAGCGGATGGCACGGAAGCCGACAAGTCGCTCGAAATCAACGCCTTGCGCGTCGATTCGCGGGGGTTCTCCGCCGGGCATGGCCCATGCTTCTTCACCGCCGCGGACCAAGCGGTACACTCCACGACGAAGTGCCGCACGCCGTGATCAAACTCCACACTGATCGACGCAGTCCCGTGCCGGTCCGCTGACCGGCGTGTGAATCGCCGGGCCTCCGGAGCGTGTCCGGACCGGCCCCATACAGGCTGGAACCGTAGGAGGATCTCCATGAGATCGAGTTGGATCAAGGGCATCGCGCTGCTCGCCGCGGTTGCGCTGCTGGCGCCGGCCGCGCTCGCGCAGACCACCGGCCGCATCGAGGGCCGGGTGGTCGGCGAGAACGGCGACCCGCTGCCGGGCGTCACCGTGCAGATCAGCAGCCCCGCCCTCCAGGGCGAGCGCATCCAGGTGACGGACGCCGACGGCAACTTCCGCTTCCTGGCGCTGCCGGTCGGCCTCTACAACCTGCGCGCCACGCTCGAGGGCTTCGGCATCGTCGAGCAGCCGAACATCGACGTGCAGCTCGACCGCACCGTCACGCTGGCGCTCGAGATGTCGTCGGCGTTCGGCGACGAGGTGACGGTCAGCGGCAGCGCGCCGATCATCGACACCACCACGACCACCACCGGCGCCAACTTCGGCGAGGAGCTGATCGAGGACCTGCCGACCACCCGCACCTTCGCCGGCCTCGCCTTCCAGGCCCCCGGCGTGGTCAGCGGCGGTCTCGGCAACAACCCGTCGATCGGCGGCGCCTCGGCGGCCGAGAACCGCTACGTCATCGACGGCCTCGACACCACCGACCCGGCGTTCGGCACCCTCGGCACCACCGTGCCGACCGAGTTCGTCCGCGAGGTCGAGGTCAAGACCGGCGGCTACGAGGCCGAGTACGGCGGCGCCCTGGGCGGCGTGATCAACGTGATCACCAAGTCGGGCGGCAACGAGCTCGAGGGCGACCTCTTCGCCTACTACAACGACGACAGCCTGCAGTCCGAGAGCCCGAACGTGCTCGCCAACGGTCAGGAGCTCGGCTTCGAGGAGTACGACTTCGGCGGCGCCGTGGGCGGCAAGATCATCCAGGACCGCCTGTGGTACTTCGTGGCCGCCAACCCGAGCTACACCGACACCTTCATCGAGACCCGCGGCGGCATCGAGGAGACCGACGAGCTCGACCGCCTCTTCTACTCCGGCAAGCTGACCTTCCAGCTCAACCCGAACCATCAGCTGGTCGGCTCGGCGTTCGGCAACCCGGCCGAGGGCAACTTCACCGTCCTCAACACCTACGGGCTGCTCGGCACCGAGGACGAGTTCGGCGCCGACAACTACGGCCTGACCTACAACGGCACCTTCGGCTCCAGCTTCTTCGCCGAGGCCTCGATCGGCATCAACGACGAGGAGGTCGTCTCGCTGCCCTACAGCGACGAGCCGTTCTACCAGGCGATCACCGGCGGAGTCCCGGTGGCCGGCCTGGTCGAGGGGGCGAACTGCGGTCCGACCGCGGGCCTCTTGAACCCGTTCACCACCAGCTTCAGCTTCTCGGCGTCGTGCACGGGCGCCACCTTCGTGTCGGAGGACAACAGCCGTTCGCGTGACGAGCTCCGCGCCTCGGGCACCTGGTTCGGCAGCACCGGCACGATCGACCACGAGATCAAGTTCGGCGGCACTGCGCGCAACGTCGAGTACACCGACGACTCCCGCTACCCGGGCCCGTCGCCGCAGCCGCTGGTCGCCGACTTCATCGACCTCTTCGGCATCACCGACAACCCGGGGCAGTTCATCCCCGGCACGGTGGTCGAGGCCGACGGCATCCGGGGTCAGCGCTGGCAGCTCTTCAACGACAGCGTGCTGGGCATCCCGTTCGCCCTCCTCATCGAGTACCAGCAGGACTCGTCCGGTGAGACCGACGAGGCGGCCCTCTTCCTCCAGGACGCGGTCCGCATCGGCGACTACTTCACCCTCAACCTCGGCGTCCGCGCCGACCAGTTCGAGTCGAACGGCTCGGGCTCGGACTTCACCGAGAGCGGCTTGGCGCGGAGCCTCGACTTCGGCTTCGGCGACATGATCGCGCCGCGCGTCGGCTTCACCTGGGACGTGGCCCAGAACGGCCGCTCGAAGGTCTACGGCCACTTCGGCCGCTTCTACGAGTCGGTGCCGCTCGACATCAACGTGCGCGCCTTCGGGAACGAGATCTTCAACTTCTTCTACTTCCTCTACCCCGAGGACGGCTCGCTGCCGACGGCGCAGAACCCCGGCACGCACTTCTACACCTACCGTCTCGGCGTCGGCACCGGCGTCGACCCGGACATCGAGCCGATGTACACCGAGGAGGCGCTCGTCGGCTTCGAGTACGAGGTGCTGCCGAACCTCGCGGTGGGCGTCAAGGGCACCCAGCGCGACATCAACAACGTCATCGAGGACATCTCGGTCGACGGCGGCCACACCTACTTCATCACCAACCCGGGCGGCACCTTCACCAGCAACCCGATCACCGGCGAGGTGCTGTCGGAGGCGGTGGAGTTCCCCGAGCCGACCCGCGACTACGAGGCGGTCGAGCTGACCGTCAACAAGCGGTTCTCGAACAACTGGCAGCTCTTCGGCAGCGCGGTCTACTCGAAGAACGAGGGCAACTACGGCGGTCTGTTCCGGCAGGACAACGGGCAGCTCGACCCGAACATCACCTCGCTCTACGACCTGCCCGACCTGCTGATCGGCGCCTTCGGCCTGCTGCCGAACGACCGCGAGTACCAGTTCAAGCTGTACGGCTCGTACGTGTGGCCGTTCAACCTGACCACCGGGTTCAACGCGCAGTACCTCGACGGCACGCCGATCTCGCAGCTCGGCCGCCACTCGATCTACGGCGCCAACGAGCGCTTCGTGACCCCGCGCGGCAGCTTCGGCCGCACCCCGGACGTCTGGAGCCTCGACCTGCACCTGCAGTACCCGGTCCCGCTGGGGGGCACCGAGCTCAAGCTCATCGCCGACGTGTTCAACGTCACCGACGAGCAGGAGGCGACCTCGGTGAACCAGACCTGGAACAGCGCCACCGAGGATGCCGATCCGGCCCAGCAGGCCTGCGGCGGTCCCGGCACCGGCGAGGGCACGGCGTGCCCGCTCGGCAACCCGCTGTTCGGCACGCCGACGGCCTTCCAGTCGCCGCGCACGATCCGCCTGGGCGCCAAGTTCAGCTTCTGATCCCGGCGCATCGCACGCCTTCCGAGGCGTGACTTCGAGGGGGGCCGCAAGGCCCCCCTTTCTTTTGGCGCTCACCGGCCGGTCGGCGACTCTGCTATCGTCAGTCGAATCGACAACAAGGAGATTCGCGATGAATGGCAGGCGCCATGCCCACCGGGTCGCCGTGGTCGTCGCGCTGGCGCTCGCTCCGCTGGCCTCGGGCGGGGAGAGCGCGGTGCCGACCTTCTTCACCGAGCCCTCCGCCCCCGTTTCCGCGGAGGCGTGCGGCGACACCGACCTCGGCGCCGTCCTCGCCGGGATCACGCCGGCGGACGACCAGGCGGTGTGGACGCACCACGACGGTTGTCACGCCCAGCTGACCTGCGAGAGCAACTGCGTCAAGAGCTGCTCGGGAACCGTCTGCAGCGTCGGCAGCAACTACGTGGAATGCGATGGGCAGAAGGAGTTCTGCGCGTCCTGCAACCTGAGCGAGTATCCCGGGTATCCCGAGTGCGGCCTCCGGCAGTGTCCCTGGTGCGTCTGCAGGTCGGCCGGCGGGACGATGGAGGAGTGCTGCGCGCCCATCGGACCGTGAGCGGCGGCGC
>DATABP010000693.1:0-1842 GCA_036259515.1 Thermoanaerobaculia bacterium
CGGCGCGATCTCCGGCGGCGGCGCTCCATCCGGCGCGACCGCCCGTCCAGGCCGCTCGGGCCCGGCGTCATCGCCCGCCTCGACCGCCTCCGCCGGCGCCCGCGCCGCCGCCGGCCGGGACGCCCATCGGCAGGTCGACGCCGTGGCGGCGGGCGAAGTCGACCGCCTCGGGGTAGCCGGCGTCGGCGTGGCGGGCGACGCCCATCCCCGGGTCGCCGGTCAGCACGCGGTCGAGCCGCGCCGCCGCCTCGGCCGTGCCGTCGGCGACCACCACCATCCCGGCGTGGAGCGAGTACCCGATGCCCACCCCGCCGCCGTGGTGCACCGACACCCAGGTGGCGCCGTTGACCGCGTTGAGGAGGGCGTTGAGGACCGGCCAGTCGGCGATCGCGTCCGAGCCGTCGGCCATCCCCTCCGTCTCGCGGTTCGGCGAGGCGACCGAGCCGCAGTCGAGGTGGTCGCGGCCGATGACGATCGGCGCCTTGACCCGTCCCGAGGCGACCAGCTCGTTGAACACCCGCCCCGCCTTCGCGCGCTCGCCGTAGCCCAGCCAGCAGATGCGCGCCGGCAGCCCCTGGAAGGCGACCCGCTCGCGGGCCAGACGGATCCAGCGGGCGAGCGCGCGGTCCTCGGGGAAGGCGTCGAGGATCGCCTCGTCGGTGGCGGCGAGGTCGTCCGGGTCGCCGGAGAGCGCCGCCCAGCGGAACGGCCCCTTCCCCTGGCAGAAGAGCGGCCGGATGAAGAGCGGCACGAAGCCGCCCACCTCGAAGGCGCGCTCGACGCCGGCCCCGAGCGCCTGGCCGCGCAGGTTGTTGCCGTAGTCGAAGGCGACGGCGCCGCGCTCCTGCGACGCGAGCAGGAGGCGCACGTGCTCGGCCATCGAGGCGCGCGAGCGGCGCACGTACTCCGCCGGGTCGGCGCGGCGGAGCGCCAGAGCCTCGGCGTAGGGCAGCCCGTGCGGCACGTAGCCCTCGAGGTCGTCGTGCGCCGAGGTCTGGTCGGTCAGCACGTCGGGGACGACGCCGCGCTCGACGAGCCGGGCGAGGAGGTCGACGGCGTTCCCCTCGACCGCGATCGACACCGCGCGCCGCTCGGCGCGGGCGGCGAGCGCGCGCTCGATGCCGGTTTCGAGGTCCGGCGCCAGCTCGTCGAGGTAGCGGGTGGCGAGCCGGCGTTCGATGCGCGACCGGTCGACCTCGGCGATCAGCGCCACCCCCTCGTTCATCGTCACCGCCAGGGGCTGCGCGCCGCCCATGCCGCCGAGCCCGGCGGTCACCGTCAGCCGCCCGGCCAGCGAGCCGCCGAAGCGCTGCCGGGCGCACTCGGCGAGCGTCTCGTAGGTGCCCTGGAGGATCCCCTGGGTGCCGATGTAGATCCACGAGCCGGCGGTCATCTGCCCGTACATCGTCAGCCCCAGGCCCTCGAGCCGGCGGAACTCGTCGGCGGTCGCCCAGTGGGGGACGAGGAGCGAGTTGGCGATCAGCACCCGCGGGGCCTCGCGGTGGGTGCGGAACACCGCCACCGGCTTGCCCGAATGGACGAGCATCGTCTCCTCGTCGCCCAGCCGGCGGAGGGTGGCCACCAGCGCCTCGAAGCACTCCCAGTTGCGCGCCGCCTTCCCCGACCCCCCGTAGACGACCAGCTCCTCCGGCCGCTCGGCGACCTCGGGGTCGAGGTTGTTCATCAGCATGCGGAGCGCCGCCTCCTGCTGCCAGCCGCGGCAGGAGAGCGCGGTGCCGCGCGGGGCGCGGACGGTGCGCGGGCCGGCGGCGGAGGAGGAGGCGGCGGCGGTGGCGGTCGGCGCGGTGGTCATCCGGCCGATTCTAGCGGGGGGGGGGGGCG
>DATABP010000694.1:0-3304 GCA_036259515.1 Thermoanaerobaculia bacterium
GCGCGGAGTCGGCGGACGGCGGCAGGCGGCGCGACGCGCCGGACGCCGGGCCGACGACCGCCCCGCCCGAGGCCCTTCCCGCCGGCTCCGAGGTGTGGGTCGAGGCCACCGCCGACGGCCGGTGGTCGGTGGCCGGCCGGCCGCCCCGGGTCTGCCCCGCCGAGGCCGTCGGCGTCGTCTGACGCGGTGCGCCTCGGGCCGCCTCGGCCGGGCGCCGCACCCGTACACACGTCTTCCTCGCGACGCGCGTCCTCCCGACCCCCGCCGCGCCGGCCCGTTTCTGCTACCGTTTCCGCTGCCGTGACCACCGACTCGCCGCGGCTCGGGGCGGCCGCCGCCGATCCGGTCGAGGTGCACAGCCTCGACCCGCCGCGCCTCGAGCGCTTCCTCGAGCGGCGCCGCGCCTCGCGCGCCTTCCCGGTCGAGCTGTCGCTGGCCGAGAACCTCGAAGCGGTGCTCGCCAAGGCCAACGAGCTGGTGCCCTCGGCGGCGGGCTCGATCCTGCTCGACGACCCGCGCGAGAAGCTCGACGAGCGGCGCGGCGGCAGCCTCACCTTCATCGCCGCCTTCGGCGAGAAGTCGCACGAGCTGATCGGCCGCCGCATCCCGTCGGACCGCGGCATCGCCGGCCACGTCTACCTCTCCGGCGTCGCCTACCGCACCTCGAGCGCGCCGGAGGACCCGCACTTCTACGCCGAGGTCGACCGCGCCACCCGCTACACCACCCGCTCGGTGATCGCCATCCCGATCCGCATCGAGCAGGAGGTCTGCGGGGTGCTCGAGCTGGTCAACCGCGACGCTGCGCAGGGCTTCTCCGAGGGCGACCGCAACCTGCTCGAGATCTTTGCCGGGTACCTCTCGATCTCGATCCAGAACGTGCTCGACGGGCGGCAGGCGCAGGAGATCGCCAAGCGCGACAACCTGACCGGCCTCTACAACGACCGCTACCTCCACATCGCGCTGACCCGCGCCCTGGACGGCTGCCGCCGCGACGCGCGCGACCTCGCGATGCTCTTCCTCGACCTCGACTTCTTCAAGCGGGTCAACGACACCCACGGCCACCTCGCCGGCAGCCAGGTGCTGCGCGAGGTGGGCGGCATCCTCGCCCGCCACGCCGACGCCCGCGCCGCGATGGCCGCCCGCTACGGCGGCGACGAGTTCGTCGTCGTGCTGCCGGGGGTGGACCTCGACGAGGCGGTGGACCTCGCCGAGGAGGTGCGGGTGGAGGTGCTGACGACGACGTTCTGCAACGGGCCGGGCGAGGTGCAGCCGGAGCCGATCGGGCTCACCGGGCTGACCTGCTCGGTGGGCGTGGCGACGCTGCGGCGGCACCTGACCGACGAGCTGTCCCTCGACGAGAGCCGGTCGACGCTCCTGCGGCTGGCGGACGCGGCGATGTACGTGGCGAAGGAGACGGGGCGGAACCGGACGGCGGTGGCGGGCGAGCCGGTGCGCAGGCGGCGGGTGGAAGGGCAGGGGCGGTAGACCCGGTCTGGAGGGGGTGCTAGGATCGGGACGCCCGCCGGTCCGGCGGGATTCCGCACCACATGAACGCGGCACGGCCGTCGGCGATTCGGCGGTGCGGCGGCATGCGATTCCCGCGCGAGGAGCCCCTACGATGAGCGTCAGCCACGAGACGAGCGCGCGACTGCGGCCGGCGGAGGTGCACGCGCGGCTGCGGGAGCACATCCTGGTCGACGGGTTCCATCTCGTCGTCGACCTCGAGAAGAGCCGCGGGCCGTGGATCTGGGACGCCATCCGCGAGCGGCCGATCCTCGACCTCTACACCAGCTTCTCGACCTGCCCGCTGGGCTACAACCACCCCGGGCTCGGCGACGAGGAGTTCGTGCGGCGGCTCCTGCCGGCGGCGCTCAACAAGCCGGCGAACTCGGACATCTACACGCCGGAGTTCGCCGAGTTCGTGGAGACCTTCGCCACCACCGTGCCGGAGCCGATGCGGCGGCGGCTGTTCTTCGTCGAGGGCGGCGCGCTGGCGGTGGAGAACGCGCTGAAGACCGCGTTCGACTGGAAGGTGCGCAAGAACCTCGCCGCCGGTCGAGGGGAGAAGGGCTCGCGGGTGATCCACTTCCGCCAGGCCTTCCACGGGCGGAGCGGCTACACGCTGTCGGTGACCAACACCGCCGATCCCAAGAAGACGCAGTACTTCCCCAAGTTCGCGGACTGGCCGCGGGTGGAGAACCCGAAGCTCCGCTTCCCGGTCACCCCCGAGGTGATCGCCGAGGTCGAAGCCGCCGAGCGGCGGGCGGTCGCCGAGATCGAGCGGGCGGTCGCCGCCGCGCCCCACGAGGTCGCCTGTCTCCTCCTCGAGCCGATCCAGGGCGAGGGCGGCGACAACCACTTCCGCCCCGAGTTCCTGCGCGAGCTCCGCCGGCTGGCCGACGAGCACGAATTCCTGCTCGTCTTCGACGAGGTGCAGACCGGCTTCGGCACCACCGGCCGCTGGTGGTGCCTGGAGCACTTCGACGTGATGCCCGACGTCGTCGCGTTCGGCAAGAAGACGCAGGTGTGCGGCATCTTCGCCGGCCCGCGGGTCGACGAGGTCGACTCGGTGTTCAAGGTGTCGAGCCGCATCAACTCGACGTGGGGCGGCAACCTGGTCGACATGATCCGCTGCCAGCGCTACGTCGAGATCATCGAGGAGGAGGACCTCCTGGCCAACGCGCGCGAGGTGGGCGGCGAGCTCCTCGCCGGGCTGCGCCGGCTCGAGGACCGCTTCCCGGGCGGGGTGACCAACGCGCGCGGCCGCGGCATGTTCCTCGCCTTCGACCTGCCCGACACCGAGACCCGCAACAAGGCGCTCGCCAAGCTGATCGAGAGCGACGTCCTGGGCCTCCCCTCCGGCGCCGACGCGATCCGCTTCCGGCCGCCGCTGGTGCTCTCCCGCGACGAGGCCGCCGAGGGCCTGGCGCGGGTGGAGCGCGCGCTCGCCGGGCTGCTGTAACCGTTTGTAACCGCTACCCGCGGAGCGGTCGAAAAGCCTCGCTCCGCGATCCCCCGAAGCTCCCTCGCGGCCTTTCCGGCGTCGGCAGGGCGGAAACCGCTGCAACTCCACGGGAAAGTGCCCGCTCGCCGCGGCGGCGGCGCCCACGCGTGCTCCAGCAGAACCTACAACTTGCGGGAAACAAAAGACTTCCGCCGCTGCACAAGGTCGTGTGCAAAGTGGAGGGGAGGCCGTGGTGACGGGGGATTCGGCGCGCCGGGCCGGACTTCTCCGCAGGATTTTCCACAGAATCTGTGGAGAACCGCGCGGCGCTCCGGCGAACGGAGAGATGCAACCCGCGAG
>DATABP010000695.1:0-4037 GCA_036259515.1 Thermoanaerobaculia bacterium
ACGCCGCCCTTGCCGGAGGCGACCGCCAGCCGCCGCCCCACGCCGGCCAGCGCGTCGGCGATCGCCCGCTCGTGCGCGGCGACCTGCGCGGCGACGTTCGAGCCGCCGTCGCCGGCGATGTCGGCGTAGGACTTCATCGGAGGGACCTCGCGGCGGATCTTCTCACGGCGTCACAGCGGCCGCGCGGTGGCGGCGAGGCGGGCCCAGGCGCGGCCGGGGACGAAGCCGTGGGCGGCGAGGAGGTCGGGGGGCAGCTCGTCGGCGGTGAGGCGCGGGAGGAGGAGCGGACGGTTCGCGGCACCGGAGGAGAGCCAGCGCACGAGGACGCCGAAGAGGAGGGGGCGGTGATCGGGGTCGGCGCAGCCGAAGGCGAGGAGCCGGACCGGCACCTCTCTCCGCGAGAGGAGGGTGGGCGACGACCCGTCGTCACCCGGCGGTTCCGACGGCACGGAGGCGCCGTCCCCGCCGCACGCAGACGCGTCCCCCCCTCGTCGATCCTCCGGTGCGGCCGCCGCGTGCAGGGCCACCGCGGCCGCCCGGGACTCGAACACCGCCCACGCCTCCAGACGCTCCGGCGAGACGATCGCCGCGGCGGCGAGGCGATCGGCGGATTGCGCCAAGGTCCGGCGCGTGCGACACCACGCGGTCGTGGGCGCGTCGGCCAGCACGCCGGCCGCGTCGAGCTCGGCGACGGGGAGCTCCTCGACCAGCCCCGCCGGCACCGGCTCGTCCGCCTCCGCCGCCTCCGCCGGCCTGCGCCAATCCACGAGCGTCGCCTCCCGCCGCCACCCGGCGGCGGCGAAGCAGGCGAGCGCCGCCGGGCGGTCCTCCGGCACCTCGGCGACCAGCCGCTCCGGACCGAGCACGGCGAGCTTCTGGGACAGCGAGGTGAGGAGGTGCAGCCCGTGCCCCTGCCGCCGGTGGTCCGCCCGCACGCCCAGGCGGTGCACCGCCACCTCCTCCGGCCGCTTGGTGCCGATCGTCACCGCCACCGGCTCGCCGGCGCTGTCGAGCGCCACCATCGAGTTCGAGGGCCAGAGGTCGATCTCCCGCATCCCGCGGCGGAACGACTCCTCCGTCCACTCCGGCTCGTCGGGGTCGTCGGCGCGGACGCAGCGCTCGACGGCGCGGACGAGGAGCGGGATGTCGTCGGGACGGCAGAAGCGGTACGACGGCACGGCGCGGAGAACGGCGACGGCAGGTGCGCCGTCCTACGCCCCGCCCTGGCCGCGCGCCTCGAGCTCGTAGCGGCGGCGCTCGATCTCCCCCATCACGCCCGCCTCGTTGAGCGCCGGCTTGAGCGGCTGCGCCGGCGCCGGCTCGGGCGCCACCGGGCAGGCCGCCGCGCCGTTCGCCTCCGCCGCGTGGCCGTTGCCGTTGCCGCCGCCGTTCGCCGGCGTCGCCTCGGCCGCCTTCGCCGCCTCGACCTGGCCGAGCATCTCGGCCATCATCCGGCGGCCGTGCTCGATGCCGTCCTCCACCAGCGCGAGGTCGACGGTGACGACGGCGCGCTCGGCGGCCAGCTCCTCGATGCGCCGCTGCGTGCGGTCGCGCATGAAGCCGTGCGGCACGCGGAGGATGCGCGGGATGGCGTCGGCGGTCCACTCGTAGCGGGAGACGAGCGGATTGCCCTTCTCGTCGCGGGCGAGGATCTTGAGCTCGGCGTCGTCGTCGGCCGCGGTGGACCCGGGCGCCGATCGGCCGTCGGGGACGCCGGCCGCTCCGCGGTCCCCGGCCACCAACCCCTTGGCGATCGCCGCCTCGCGCATGCGGTCGGCGCCCTCCTGGGCGGCGGCGATGGCGGCGGCCGCGTCGGCCGCCGGTTTGTAGAGGACGCCCGTCTCCTCCTCGATGTAGCGGTTGGCCAGCTCGAGCGTCACCGTCGGGACGCGGCGGCCGTGGGCGGCCTTCTCGATCCTCGCCTTGGCGCGCCGGCGCTGGTAGCGGTCGTCGATCGCCCGCAGCGCCTTCTTCGCCTCCTGCGTCCAGGTGAGCTTGCGGCCGTCGTAGGTGGTCTCCTCCTCGAGGCCGCCCTCGGCGGCGGCGATCGCCTCGATCACCTCCGGCTCCACGCGCTCGAAGTCGGCGCCGCCGCACACCGTGCACACCTGCGGGTCGGGCACCTTGGCCGCCACGCCGCAGCCGCGGCAGATCGCCACGCTCTCGCGCCGCGCCTTGTCGATCGCCAGCGCCTCGGCGAGCTTCTCGGTGAGCTGCGCCGAGCGCTTCGGCATGAAGCGCTCCATCGCCTCGGTGACGAGGTCCGACGACACCACGCTGTGCCCCTTCTCGAGCGCCAGCCGCAGGATCGCCGTGCGCGCGATCCCCTTGACCTGCTCGGGCACGCGCACCATCCGCTCCTCGGCCTCGGGCGTCCAGTGGATCGACTCCTCGGCCTTGAGGTCGAGCGCCGGGGTCTCGCGGCGGGTGGTCAGCAGCACGTCGCAGGGGGCGAGCCGCAGCAGGTTCTCGGTGTTCGAGCCGAGGCCGTCCTCGTCGTCCTGGCGGTGGACGCCGACGCGGCCGAGCACCAGGAGCCACGGCTCGACCTTGCGGGCGTGGTCGAGCACCTTCTGGAAGGCCTTGCCGTCGAGGAGGGTCTTGGTGACCTCGACGCCGGCCTCGCGCGCCATCGTCTCGGCGACGTTGACGTGCGACTGGTAGATCTGCGCCAGCCCGGTGTCGATGATCTCCTCGTGGAGCTGGTTCTGCTCCTCGAAGCGGAACACCTTGGCGGCGCGGTCGGTGAGCACCTCGACGATGCCCTTGAACACCGCGTAGTGGAGGTAGGGGTCGTAGACGCCGACCACCTCCAGCTTCTTGCCGAAGGCACGCGCGAGGTCGACGGCGGTCATCAGCGCGCCGAAGCTCTCCGGGCTGCCGTCGACGCCGACCAGGATGGTGTCGCGCTCGGGCTCGCCCTCCTTCGGCACGTGCTTGACCACCCAGGTGTCCTTGCTCGTCTTCTGGGTCACCCGCGCCGCCACCGAGCCCAACTGGGTGTCCTTGGTGCGGCCGATGCCGACCGCCCCGAGCACCACCAGGTCGTAGCCGTGGCCGTTCTCGATCTCGCGCAGGAGCTCGGTCGAGTGCTTGCCGTCCATCATCCGCCGCTCGCAGGCGATCCCCGCCTCCTTGGCCTTCTTGTCGAGGTCCTCGAGGTAGCAGTCGGAGATCAGCTCGAGGCCCATGGTGATCAGCGAGTCGTGGATCTTGCGCTGGCGGGAGAGCTCCTGCTCGACGAGGTACTCCTCGGGCAGCGTGTACTCCATCTGCCGGAAGCGGTAGTCGTGCATCCGCGCCGCGTAGACGTGGCAGCCGGTGAGCTTGGCCTCGAAGGCGCGCCCCAGGGCGATGGCGGTGTCGGCGGCGCGGTTCGAGTGCGCCGAGTTGTCGACGGGGACGAAGATGTTCCGGTACATCGCGGGTCTCCTCAGGCTGACGCTCAGGCTCGGGCTCGGCTCGATGGCTCAGGGGGAAGCGGACGGGGCGGCGGCGGCGACGGGCGAGACGGCGGCGCGGCGCTGGCGACGGCGCACCCAGGCGACGACGAGGAGCTCCGCCGCCAGGACGCCCACGCCGGCGCGGACCATCGGTCCGACCGGCGACGGCTCCTCGAGCGGCGGCACGTAGACGTGGTACCAGCGGGTCAGCCCGCGCAGGTTGCCGCGCTCGTGGTGGAAGCCGTCCCACAGGGTGACCAGCAGCGGCACGAAGCCGTCCTCGGCGAAGCCGACGCCGCCTTGGGGCAGCCGCGGCCGCTTGAAGGCGACCCGCCAGCGGCCCTTGTCGTAGGCGGCGGCGACCTCGGGCGGCAGGCGGTCGAGGGCGGTGAGCGCCGCGCTGCCGCGGCCCTCCCACACGGTCGCCTCCGGCTGGGCGCCGAGCGGCACGTGCCACAGCTCGACCGGGTAGGACGAGTCGCCGAACAGGAAGTACGGCTTGACCACGCCCTCGCGGACCTCGCTCGGGAACTGGAGCGCCACCGCGTCGGTGAACGGGCTCGGGCCGGGAACGCCGACGACGCTGCCGCCGGC
>DATABP010000696.1:0-2031 GCA_036259515.1 Thermoanaerobaculia bacterium
ATGGAGGGCGGCCGAACCGCCGCCGGTTCGTGCCTCGCGGCCGCCCTCCTGCCGTCGAGCGGCGTGGCGCCGCGGGTGGCGGCGGCCATCACGCCGGGAGGAGGCGGTCGGCGTGTTGCCGCGACGCGGTAGATTCCCCCGCCATGCCCGCCTCGCACCGAGACCGCCTCGACGTCGACCTCCCGCACCTCCTCGCCGTCGCCCGCGGCGACGCCCCCGCCGACCTCGTCGTCCGGGGAGGTCGGGTGGCGAATGTCTTCACCGGCGAGGTCCTCGACGCCGACGTCGCCGTCGCCGGCGGGCGGATCGCCGCCGTCGGCCCCGGCCTCGACGGCGCCGAGATCTTCGACGCCGGCGGCGGCCTCCTCGTCCCCGGCCTCCTCGACGCCCACGTCCACGTCGAGAGCGCGCTCGTCACCCCCGCCCAGATCGCCCGCGCGGTGGTGCCGCGCGGGGTGACGACGCTGGTCACCGACCCGCACGAGATCGCCAACGTGTGCGGCCTCGCCGGCATCCGCTTCATGCTCGCCGACGCGGCGCGGGTGCCGCTCTCGGTGCTGGTCAACGCCTCCTCCTGCGTGCCGGCGAGCCCGCTCGCCACCTCCGGCGCCACGCTCGAGGCCGCCGACCTCGCCCGCCTGCTCGGCGAGCCGGACGTCCTCGGCCTCGCCGAGGTGATGAACTTCCCCGGCGTCGTCGGCGGCGACCCGGCGCTCCTCGCCAAGCTCGCCGCCTTCCGCGGACGGCCGCTCGACGGCCACGCCCCCGGCCTCGCCGGCCGCCGCCTCGACGCCTACGCCGCCACCGGCATCTCGTCCGACCACGAGTCGACCTCCGCCGAAGAGGCGCGCGAGAAGCTGCGGCGCGGGCTCGCCGTCTTCCTGCGCCAGGCGACCAACGCCAGGAACCTGCTCGACCTCCTGCCCGCCGTCGACCGCTGGACGGAGCGGCGGATCTGCCTGTGCACCGACGACCGCGTCCCCGGCGACCTCCTCGACGAGGGCTCGATCGACCACCTGGTGCGGATGGCGGTCGGCGCCGGGGTCGAGCCGATGGCGGCGCTGCGCATGGCGACGCTCAACACCGCCGAGCACTTCGGCCTCGCCGACCGCGGCGCCGTCGCCCCCGGCCGCCGCGCCGACCTGGTGCTGGTGCGCGACCTCGCCGGCTTCCGCGCCGAGGCGGTATGGATCGGCGGCGAGCTGGTGGCGCGGGACGGCGAGGCGCTCTTCGCGGCGGCGGGGGCGGCGGACGACGCGGCGGTGCGCGACACCGTGCGTCTGCCGCCCGGGATCGACTTCCGCATCCCCGCCGCGGGGGGCACGGTGCGGGCGATCGGCCTCGTCCGCGACCAGCTCGTCACCGAGCACCTGACCCTGCCGGCGCGGCTCGAGGGCGGCCTCGCGGTGGCCGACCCGGCGCGCGACCTGGCGAAGATCGTCGTCGTCGAGCGGCACGGGCGGTCGGGCGGCGTGGGGCGCGGCTTCGTGCGCGGGCTGGGGCTCGCCCGCGGCGCGCTCGCCGGCACCTTCGCGCACGACCACCACAACCTGGTGGCGATCGGCGTCGACGACCGCTCGATGGAGACCGCCGCGCGCGCCGTGGCCGAGACCGGCGGCGGGCTCGCCGCCGCCGACGGGGAGCGTCTCCTCGCCCGCCTGCCGCTGCCGATCGGCGGGCTGATGTCCGACCGCCCCATCGAGGAGGTGCGCCGCGACCTCGACCGCCTGCTCGCCGCCGCCCACGACCTCGGCTCGCCGCTCCACGACCCGTTCATGGCGATGAGCTTCCTGACGTTGGAGGTCATCCCGTCGCTCAAGCTGACCGACCGCGGCCTGGTCGACGTCGAGCGCTTCGAGCTGGTGCCGCTCTTCGTGTGAGGCGCGGGGGCGGCGCGGCATCCGGCGTGCACGCGGGAAGCGCGATGACGAAGCTCGCCGCCGCCGCCCTCCTCGCCGCCGCCGCCCTCGCCGCCCTCGCCGGCCTCGCCGGCTGCCTCGACCGTCCGCCCCTCCAGCCGCTGCCGCCGGC
>DATABP010000697.1:0-2439 GCA_036259515.1 Thermoanaerobaculia bacterium
CGCCGGCAGCTCCATCAGCTCGACGAGCTCCCCCTGCCGCCCGCGGTAGACGAAGCGCTCGCGGGCGACCGGCGCGAACCCCTCCTCGGCGAGGACGGCGAGGAGGTCGCCGGCGGCGATGGTCGGCGGCGTCGCCCGCCCGCCCCCGCCCACCCCCCCCGCCAGCGCCACCTGGAAGGGGTGCGGCGCGCCGCCGGCGCCGGTGATCTGCTCGCCCGCCAGGTTGAACGCGAAGAGGCCGCCGGGCGCGAGGAGCCGCGCCGCCGCGCCGATCACCGGCCGGCTGGCCGGGAACTGCCCGAAGGCCGCGTTCGACAGCACGCGGTCGAACGGCCCGGCGACCACCCGCTCCACCCGCGACGCCGGCGCCACCAGGAAGCGCGCCCGCGGGTCGGCGACCACCGCGCGGGCGACCTCGACCATCGCCGGCGAGGCGTCGACCCCCACCACCTCGCCGTCCGCCGGCAGCACCTCCAGGCACGCCAGCGCCGTCGCCCCGGTGCCGCAGGCGAGGTCGAGCACCCGCCGCGCCTCGCCCACCCGCGCCAGCGCCACCAGCCGCTCGTTGAGCGCCCGGTAGAGCGGCTGCTCGCGGGTGAAGCGCTCGTACTCCTCGGCGTTGACGCGCGACGACCACGGCACGAGGGGCAGCATCTCACGCGGCTCGCCGCGCCCAGCGTGCGCCGGAATGCCGCAAGCCCGCATTTCCTCAACGTTTGCCGCGGGTTGCCGTGCCGGGAGGGGGTGGTTAGGATCGGGGCGCACGACGAACCGCGGGGCGGCGGCAGGCCGGCCGGGGCGCCGGATCCGAGGCTCGGCCCGCGCGACGGGAGGAGGACGGGACGGTGCGACGGAGCAAGCGCGCGGCGGTGGCGGTGGTGGCTCTCGGGCTGGCGGGGACGGCGGCGGCGACGGAGATCCCGTGGGAGCCGCACCTCTCGAGCAGCCGGCCCGACGGTCCGACGGCAGTGGTGGCCGGCGACTTCGACGGCGACGGCGACCTCGACGCCATGGTCGCCTCGGACGGCGACGACCGGGTGCGCTGGGCGGTGAACACGGACGGCGCCGGTGCCTTCGGGTTCCTGCAGACCGTCGCGGTGGTGGCCAACCCGGTCGACCTCGCGGTCGGCGACCTCGACGGCGACGGCGACCTCGACGCGGTGGCGGCGTCGTTCGGCGCGCCGGGCGCTCTCGTCTGGCTGGAGAACGACGGCTCGCCCGACGCGCTCGCCTGGCCGGCCCGCGAGATCGCCGAGCGGGTGACGCCGATCGACGTGGAGCTCGCCGATCTCGACGGCGACGGCGATCTCGACGTGGCCGCCGCCTCGGTGCTGGACGACGGCATCGCCTGGCACGAGAACGACGGTGCGGCGGTGCCGTCCTTCACGCTCCGTGGAGTCACCTTCGACGAGGACGGCCTGGGCGGCGCCGAGGGCGACGCCGACGGCGCGGCGGCGGTGCTGGCGCTCGACCTCGACAGCGACGGCGACCTCGACCTGGTCACCGCGTCGCACGACAACGACCGCGTCGCCTGGCACGAGAACACCGACGGCGCCGGCGGCTTCGGCGCGCAGCAGGCGATCGACTCGACCCTCGACGGCGCCCGCCGCCTCGCCGCCGGCGACTTCGACCGCGACGGCGACCCCGACCTCGTGGCCTCGGGCCTGATCGACGGCCGGGTCGTGCGCTTCCTGCAGACCGCGCCCGGCGTCTTCGCCAGCCCGCAGCTCGTCGACGAGCGCGCCGGCGCCTCCACCCTCGACGTCGCCGACCCCGACCGCGACGGCGACCTCGACCTGCTGATGGCCGACGACCACGGCGTCCGGTGGCGCGAGCACGCCGGCGACCTCGGCGTGCGCACTCTGGATGTCTCGGTGGCGCCGGACTGGGGGCCGCACGCCGCGGCGTGGGCGGACCTCGACGGCGACGGCGATCTCGACGTGCTCGCCGCCCGCCACGCCGTCGACCACCCGATCTGGTTCGAGAACGAGACGATCCACCGCAGCGCCGTCCTCCCGGAGGCGCCGCTCGACCTCGCCGCGCTCGACGACCTCGACGTGGTGGCCGCCGGCGACCTCGACGGCGACGGCGACGCCGACCTCGTGTCGACGAGCTGGCTGCGGGAGCCGAACGACCCGCAGGGCTTCTTCCTCCTGTGGAGCGAGAACACCGGCGCCGGCTTCGCCCCCCAGGAGCGGCTGGCGGGGATCACGGCTCCGGGCTCCGACATCGAGTTGGGGGACGTCGACGCGGACGGCGATCTCGACGTGCTGCTCTCGATGGAGGGGACGACGCAGTCGGTCCTCGAATGGTGGGAGAACGAGGGGGGGGCGACGCTGGTCCTCGGACAGCGGCTCGGCGGCGGCCGCCTCTGGCCGGACGTGGAGCTCGCCGACCTCGACCGCGACGGCGACCTCGACGTGGTCGCCGCCGACTGGC
>DATABP010000698.1:0-2883 GCA_036259515.1 Thermoanaerobaculia bacterium
AGCACCACCAGGCCGATCGGCGACGCCAGCGCGGCGAGCGCCGCGAGGCCGCCGGCCGCCGCGTACCACGCCGGCCGCTCCGCCGCGGCGACCACGGCGGCCAGCGCCAGGAGGATCAGGCACGCCGCCGGCAGGTCGGCCATCACCTCCAGCGACAGCAGGTTGAGCGTGTGGCTGCCGCCGACGACCAGCGTGGCGGCGAGCGCCGGGCCGACCCTCCACCGCCGCCGCAGCAGGCGGTAGAGCGCCAGGAGCGTGACCGTCCACAGCCCCTGCGCCACCACCGGCCAGGCTTCGAGCCACCCCGCCTTCGCCAGCCCCGCCAGCGCCAGCGGCACGAGCGGCGGCCGCGCCGACCAGCGCACCGGCGCGCCGGCGATCCACAGCCCGTTGGCGATCCAGTCCCAGGCGTCGCCGGCGGCGAACGGGTGGTCCAGGTTCAGGTCGTCGACCAGGAGCCGCGGCGCCAGCCACGCGAGGCGGGCGAGGAGCAGGGCGGCGAGGAGGAGGAAGCCGGGATCGCTCCCCAGCCGGCGGCGCGGTGTCGACGGAGCGTCCCGCCTCATGCGCCGGAGCGTAGACGAAACGCCGCGGCCCGGCCCTCAGAGACCGGCGTAGCGCTCCACCAGCGCCCACATCCCCGCCGCCAGCGCGACGAAGAAGGCCAGCGTGACGAGCGCCGCGACCAGCCCCGCGCGGCGGCCGCGGAAGTGGGCGGCGATCAGGTAGGCGCCGGCGGTGGAGAGGAGGGTGAAGACGGCGAACAGCACCAACGCGAGGAGCGGCACGGCCGGAGCTAGCCCCCGTCCCGGTGGAAGCGCTCCCCCCGCTCCGCCATCTCGCGCAGCAGGCGGGCCGGGCGCAGGCGCTCGCCGTAGCGGTCGGCGTAGGCGTCGAGGCGCTCGACGACGGCGGCCGGCCCCAGCCGGTCGGCCTCGCGCAGGAGGCCGCCGCGGAACGCCGGGAAACCGAAGCCGAAGATCACGCCCACGTCGACGTCGACGGGGTCCGAGATCACCCCGTCCTCGATCGTCCGCGCCGTCTCGTTGAGCATCTGGAGCCAGCAGCGCTCGGCGATCTCGGCCTCGGGGAGCGGCGCCGGCGCCGGGCGCCAGCCGAGCACCGGGTACACCGACTCGTCGACCCGCTTCGCCTTGCCGCGGCCGCCGCGCGCGCCGTAGAGGTAGAAGCCGCGGCCGCCCTTCCGCCCGGTGCGGCCGTCGTCGAGCATGCGGGCGAACACCTCCGGCCGACCGTGGCGGTCGCCCTGGCGGGCGAGCATCTCGCGTCCGGCGTGCTGCGCCACGTCGAGGCCGACCTCGTCGAGGAGCTTGAGCGGCCCCACCGGGAAGCCCCAGCGCTCGACGGCGCCGTCGATCTCGTCGATCCGCGCGCCCTCGGCGAGCATCCACGCCGCCTCGTTGAGGAACGGGCCGAGCACGCGGCTGGTGAAGAAGCCGGGCCCGTCGTCGACCACGATGACCGTCTTCCCCATCTCGCGGCCGAGCGCCACCGCCGTCGCCACCGCCTCGGGCGAGCTTCCGGGGTGGCGGATCACCTCGACGAGCGGCATCTTGTGGACCGGCGAGAAGAAGTGCATGCCGACGACGCTCTGGGGGCGGGCGGCGTCGGCGGCGATCTCGGCGATCGGCAGCGTCGAGGTGTTCGAGGCGAAGATCGCCCCGGGCGCCACCGCCTCGACTTGGGCGAGCGCCTGCCGCTTGACGCCGAGCTCCTCGTACACCGCCTCGACCACGAAGCCGGCGCCGCGGAGGTCGGCGTACCCGGCCGTGCCGTGGATGCGCGCCAGCTCCGCCTTGCCCTCCGCCTCGGAGAGCCGACGGCGCCGCCGCCGCTCGGCGACGCGGCCGGCGGCGAAGGCGAGGCCGCGGCCGACGGCGGAGAGGTCGCGGTCGACCATCACCACCTGCCGGCCGCGGGCGGCGAGCACCTGGGCGACGCCGGCGCCCATGAAGCCGGCGCCGAGCACCCCGATCGGGCCGGCGATCTCGCGCCCGCCGCGGGCGAGCGCCGCCGCCCGCGCCTCGACGGCGCCCTTCATGAAGAAGATCGCCATCAGGTTCTTGGCCACCGGCGAGAGCACCAGCTCGGAGAAGGCGGTGGCCTCGAGGTCGAGCGCCCGCGGCAGCGGCAGCCGCATCCCCTCGCGCACCACGTCGAGGGCGGCGAGCGGCGCCGGGTAGTGGCCGCGGGTCTCGGCGAGCACGCGGTCGCGCGCCTGGCCGTAGACCAGCCGCGAGGCGCCGGGGAGCCGCGCCGCCACCTCCATGGCGCGGCCGCCGAGCCCCTGCCGCCGCCGCTCGGGGCGCCGCGACGCCGCGTCGGCCACCTGCCGCCGCGCCGCCGTGCCCAGCACCTCCGGCGGGCACACCTCGTCGACCAGCCCGATCCGCCGCGCCTTGCGCGCGTCGACCGGGCGGCCGGTGAGGATCAGGTCGAGGGCGGGGACGACGCCGATCCGCCGCGGCAGCCGCTGCGTGCCGCCCCAGCCGGGGATCAGCCCGAGCTGCACCTCGGGGAGGCCGAGCCGGGTGCGCCGGTGGTCGGTCGCCACCAGCCGGTCGCAGAGGAGGGCCAGCTCGAGGCCGCCGCCGAGCGCCGCGCCGTGGATCGCCGCCACCTTGGGGAAGGGCAGCGCCACGAAGCGCTCGGCGAGGGCGTGGCCGCGGCGGAGGAGGGCGGCGACGGCGGCGGTGTCGGAGAGGGCGGCGAGCTCGGCCACGTCGGCGCCGGCGACGAAGCCGTCCGGCTTGCCGGAGACGAGGACCAGCCCCTCCGGCGGATCGGCCTCGAGCGCCGCGATCTCGGCCTCGAACCACTCGGTGAGCCGCGCCGAGATGGTGTTGACCCGCTTCGCCGGGT
>DATABP010000699.1:0-5203 GCA_036259515.1 Thermoanaerobaculia bacterium
CGCCGGTCGTCGAGCGGCCGGAGGACCGCCGCCCCGGCGCCCCGGTGTTCCCCGCCCTGCGGCACTGAGCTTGCGGCACCGAGCTTGCGGCACCGAGATCGAGACGTCCCGAGAGATCCGAGAACGGAGGGAGCGATGAGCCGACCGCGTGCCGTCTTCGCCGGCAGCGGCATCGCCGTGCCCGAGCGGGTGGTCGACAACCACGCGCTGGCGCGGGTGATCGACACCGACGACGGGTGGATCCGCGAGCGGAGCGGCATCGAGGAGCGCCGCTACGTCGAGAAGGGGGAGAGCTCGGCGGACCTCGGCGCCGCCGCCGCCCGCGCCGCGCTCCTCGACGCCGGCGTCGAGCCCGGCGAGCTCGACTACGTGGTCTGCGCCACGATGACGCCGGACCACTTCTTCCCCGGCGCCGGCACGCTGATCCAGTCGCGGCTGGGGATCGACCCGCTGCCGGCGCTCGACATCCGCCAGCAGTGCGCCGGCTTCGCCTACGGTCTCCAGACGGTCGACGCGCTGATCGGCAGCGGCATCGCGAAGACCGTGCTCCTCGTCGGCACCGACGTCCACACCGCGCTGATGCCGTTCTCGGACGAGACCTGGGCGGTGCTCGAGGGGCGCGCCGACGAGCTCCCCCGCGAGCACTTCGAGTGGAACTCGCGCTTCCGGCACCTGGTGGTGCTGTTCGGCGACGCCGCCGGCGCCTTCGTCTTCCGCGCCGCCGATCCGGACGAGGCCGACGGCCGCGGCATCCTCGGCGCCCGGCTCTACGGCGAGGGGGCACAGAAGGAGATCCTCTACGTCCCCGGCGGCGGCTCGCTCCACCGCCCGTGGGTCACCGAGGCGATGGTCGCCGCCGGCGAGACGGTGCCGGTGATGGACGGCCGGCAGGTGTTCAAGCTCGCCGTCACCCGCATGCCGGAGGTCACCCGCGAGGTCCTCGCCGAGCACGGCTTCGGCCTCGACGACCTCGACCTCTTGGTGATGCACCAGGCCAACCTGCGCATCAACCAGGCGGCGCAGAAGGCGCTCGGCCTCCCCGACGACAAGGTGTTCAACAACATCCAGCGCTACGGCAACACCACCTCGGCCACCCTGCCGCTCGCCTTCCACGAGGCGCGGCGGGCGGGGAAGGCGCCGGCCGGCTCGCTGGTCGCCTTCACCGCCCTGGGCGCCGGCCTCCACTGGGGGTCGGTGCTGATGCGGACCTAGCCCGCCGCCGCCTCATTCGCCGGTCGCCGGCTCGGGCGTCGCCACCTCCGGCGCCCGCTCCGGCTCGCGCCGGTGCCGGCCGTACCAGTCGAGCATGTACTGGATGGTCCGCATCCGGTTCGAGGGCTTCGAGCTGGTGCCGTGGTACTCGCCGGCGAAGCGCAGCAGCACGCTCTCGACCCCGCGCATCTGGAGCGCCACGAAGTACTCCTCGGACTGCGGCATCGGGGTGCGGATGTCGAGGTCGCCGGTCATGATCATCGTCGGCGTCGTCACCCGCCCGACGTGGAGGAGCGACGACTGCTCCAGCCAGCGCGTGGGGTCCTCCCAGAACGGGGCGCGGAAGAAGCTGTGGGTGAAGTAGGGGATGTCGGTCGTCCCCGCCATGCTGATCCAGTTGGTCACCGGGCAGCGCACGGCGGCGGCGGCGAAGCGGTCGGTGTGGGCGATCACCCAGGAGGACAGCACGCCGCCGCCGCTGCAGCCGCCGACGTACATCCGCGACTCGTCGACGATCCCCCGCGCCACCACCGCGTCGACCGCCGCCATCAGGTCGTCGTAGTCGACGCCGGGGTAGGCGAAGTCGATCGCCTTGGAGAACGCCTCGCCGTAGCCGGTGCTGCCGCGCGGGTTGGTGTAGAGCACCAGGTTGCCCGCCGCCGCCATCGCCTGGAAGTCGAGGTTGAAGGCCACCGAGTACATGGCGAACGGCCCGCCGTGGATCTCGAGGATGAGCGGCAGCTCCTTCGCCGGGTCGAAGCCCGGCGGCTTGACCAGCCAGCCCTGGACGCGGGCACCGCCCGAGGACTCGACCCACAGCTCCTCGACCTCGCCGATCCGCCGGTTGGCGAGGAGGTCGGCGTTGACCTCGGTCAGCCGCTCGACCTCGCCGTCGGCGAGCGCCACGCGCACCACGTCGCCCGGCTCGTCGGGATCGCTGCGCACGCCGACCGCGGTGCGCCCGTCGCGGGCGACCGACGAGAGCGCCAGCACCTGGGCGCCGCGGGTGACCGTGCGCACGCTGCCGTCGAGCGGCGCGAAGTGGAGGTTCTGCGCCCCCGCGTCCTGCGCCACGAACCACACGCCGCTGCCGTCCGCCGCCCAGATCAGCTCCTGCGGCTCGCGGTCGAAGTCGCCGCCGGCGGCGCGGTGGCCGGAGCCGTCGAGGCCGATCACCTGGAGGCGCTCCATGTGGTAGGTGTCGGGCGAGGCGTCGAAGCCGGCGAAGGCGATCCGCCGCCCGTCCGGCGAGACCGCCGGGCGCACCCAGAAGCCGGGCTTTCGGGTGAGCTGCCGCACCTCGCCGCCGGCGGCGTCGACGGCGTAGAGGTGCGACCGCATGTAGCGCTCGCCGACCGCGGCGTCGCGCAGCGCGTCGAACACCAGCGTGCGCCCGTCCGGGGTCCAGTCGAAGCTGGCGCCGAAGAAGAGGCCGTCGAAGCGGGCGCCCACGTTCCAGTCGCCGCGGGTGAGCTGGAGCGGCGTGCCGCCCTCCGCCGGGACGACGAAGAGGTGGGTGAAGCCGCTCTCCATGTAGCCGACGCGGTCCTGGCGGTAGTGGATCTGGCGCACCACCCGCGGCGGCTCCGTCCACTTCGCCTCCTCGGGCGGCGCCGGCAGCTCGACGTCCCACTTCTCGTCGGCCGGCACCAGCATCACGAAGGCGATCGAGCGGCCGTCCGGCGACCACCGGGGGTCGTGCGGCGTCTCGAGCACGCGGGTGACCTGCGTCGCGGCGCCCGGCGTGCCGTCCATCCAGCGCACGAACACCTGCTGCCCGCGCGGCTGCCCGGGGGCGAGGTAGAGGAGCCGCGTGCCGTCGGCCGACCAGCGCGGGCTCGAGCCCTCGGCGAGGAAGCGGTTGCGCGAGCCGTCGGCGTCCATGATCCAAAGCGCCGACTTCCAGGCGTCCTCCACCGGGTCGACCCAGCGACGGGTGTAGACGATCTGCCGCCCGTCCGGCGAGATCCGCGGATCGGCCACCTGCTCGAAGTCGAGCACCGAGGCGGCGGTGAGGACGTCCGCCGGGGATTCCTCGAGCGCCCCGGCGGGGGGCGCGGCGAGGGCGGCGAGGGCGAGGAGGAGGGCGGCGGCGAGCACGGCGGGCGAGCGGCGGACCATGGGCGTCTCCAGACCGATCGTTCGAGGACGGCCGAGCCGCCACCGGAGGGCGGCGCGACGAAGGGCGACGAGGTACAGGTACGAGCCGGCTGGGGAAAGGATACGGCATCGACGTGGCGACCTTCGCCCGGCTTCCGCTTCGGCCTCCGAACGGAATCCTTCCGAATGCTAGAATGCCTTCCGTGAAGACCACGGTGGATATTCCCGAAGAAGCGCTCCGGGAAGCAATGCGCCACACGGGCGCGAAGACGAAGCGCGAGGCGGTGGTCCTCGCGATCGAGGAGTACAACCGCCGCCGGCGGCTCGCCCGGCTGGCCGGGGCGCTCGGCTCCTTCGAAGGCTTCCCCACCCGCGAGGAGCTCGCCGAGGCCCGCGCCCGCAGATGACCACCGCCCGGAGGGTGCTCGTCGACACCTCGGCGTGGATCGAAGCGTTGCGGCCGGACGGCGACGACGGGGTGCGCCGGGAGGTCCGCGAAGCGCTCGAAGAGGGGGCGGCCGCGTTCTGCGACCTGGTGCTCCTCGAGCTGTGGAATGGAGCGCGTGGCGAGGCGGAACGCGAGTACCTCGCGCAGTTGGAGGCCGAGCTCGTCTGCCTCCCGACGACGCCCGAGGTCTGGCGCGATGCCCGCGAGCTGGCCCGCGCCTGCCGCGCCGCCGGTGCCAACGTCCCCGCCACCGATCTCCTGATCGCCGCCTGTGCCGGCCATCACGGTGCCGGGCTGCTCCACCGCGACCGTCACCTCGAGCTCATCGCGCGCGCGGCGTTTTGACGCGGTCTCCGGAGAGGCTCGGCGGCGGCGACGGTCCCGCCTGCTAGGATTCGCCTCGTGCGCGCGCCCGTTCATCCCCTCCGCCGGCTGACCGCGCTCGCCGCGCTCGCCCTGGCGTGGACCGGCGTCGTCGAGCTGCACGGCGGCGACGCCGGGCATCTGGGGGCGGCCGACGCCGGCGCCGAGGTCTACGCCTGCGACGCCGGGCACGGTCCCGCGCTCCACGTCGAGGCGGCGCGGGCGGTGGAGCCGCACGACTGCGCGGCTTGTCTCCACCGGCTGCACGTGCGCGGCGGGACGCCGGCGGCGGCGGCGCTGGCGGCGCCGGCGATCGCCGGAGACGCGCTCTTCGCGCCGCGCACCGGCGACGCCCCGGTCCCGCCGCTCTCCCGCGCCCCCTCGCGCGGGCCGCCGCTCCTCGCCTGATCCCGATCGCTCCGTCCCCGCAGCATCGCTGAGGAAGCGTGCGGCGCCTCGCGCGCCGCGAGCGTCGATCCCGCCCGCCGTCCGGGCGTCGCCGTCGAGGAGTCGTCCATGCCGTCTCGTCCTGCCCACGGAGGCCGGCGCCGTGCCGCCGGCCTCGCCTTGCTCGTTTCCTGCTGTCTCACGCCGTCCGTCGTCGCGGCCGACGCCGCCGCGCCCCCCGGCCCGCCGGGCGCCATCTCCGGGCACGTCGTCGCCCCCTCCGGAGAGGGGTTGGGCGGCGTCGAGGTCACCGTCGTCGGCCTCCGCCGCCAGGCCGCCAGCGCCGCCGACGGCGCGTTCCGCTTCACCGACGTCCCCCCCGGTCACTACCTGGTCCGCGCCACTTCCCCGGTCGGCCACGGCGTCGCCCACGCCGAGGTCGCCGCCGGCGAGACGGTGGCGGTGACCATCCTGCTCGAGCTGGAGGTGCGCGACGAGGTGGTGGTCTCCGCCGCGGCCGAGCCGCGGAGCCAGCTCGAGGTGACGCAGGCGACGACGGTGCTCTTGGGCGAGGAGCTCGACCTCCGCCGCGGCGCCACCCTGGGCGACACGCTCGACGAGCAGCCGGGGGTCGCCGCCTCGTCGTTCGGCGCCGGCGCCGGGCGGCCGGTGATCCGCGGCCTCGGCGGCGAC
>DATABP010000700.1:0-2691 GCA_036259515.1 Thermoanaerobaculia bacterium
CTCGCCGCCGAGGCCGCCGCGGCGCTGGTCGGCCATCTCGCCGCGCACGCGCTGTCCTCGCGCGCCGTTCTCGACGGCACCGGCCTCTTCGCCGGCCGGGTGGGCAAGGCGGTCGCCGATCCGGCGCTCACACTGGTCGACGACGGCGGCGACCCCACCGGGCTGCCCTTCCCCTGCGACCTCGCCGGCTTCGCGAAGCGGCGGCTGGCGCTGGTCGAGGCCGGCGTCCTCTCCACCCCGGCGGTCGACGACGCGCTCGCCGCGGCGACCGGCCTGCCGCCGACCGCGCACGCCGCCGGCGCCGACGAGGCGCGGCCGCAGCACCTGTTCCTCGCCCCCGGCGACGCCGCGCCCGGCGCCCTCCTCGCCGCCGCCGGCGGCGGGCTGTGGATCGGCGAGCTGTTCGAGCCGGGTCCGGCGCACCCGGGCGGCGGGCTGCGGGCGATCGCCCGCAACGTGCGGCGGATCGCCGGCGGCGCGCTCGCCGCGCCGCTGCCCGACCTCGTCTGGGAGGCGGACCTCGCCGCCCTCCTCGCCGGTCCGCTCCTCGCCGGCACCGACCCGCTGGCGCTGGCCACTCCGGACGGCGTCGGCGCCTGGTCCTCGCCGTCGCTGGCGTTGCCGCCGGCGGGCCGTTTCCACCCGCTCCCGTAGCGGCCGGCGGCACCGTTCGGCCGAGCACGGAGGACCGGCCGCTACGCGCGCAATCCGCCGAAGCGCCGCCGCGGCGGCGGCTCGCGCAGGGCCTCGGCGAGCTCGCGCACCCGCTCCTCGAGCCGCGCCGGCAGCTCCGGGTCGCCGGCGCCCTCCTCGACCATCCGCACCAAGGCCGAGCCCACCACCACGCCGTCGGCGATCCCGCCCACCGCCGCCACCTGCGCCGGGTCGGAGATGCCGAAGCCGACGACCAGCGGCAGGTCGATCCGCTTGCGCAGGCGCTTGACCTCCTTGACCAGCTCCGGCGGCAGGCGGTCGCGGGTGCCGGTGACGCCGGTGCGCGAGACGTAGTAGACGAAGCCCGACGACGCCGCCGCCGCCCGCGCCACCCGCTCCTTGGTCGAGGTCGGGGCGACCAGGAAGACGGTGTCGACGCCGGCGCCGTGGAGCGTCGGGACCAGCTCGCCCTCGGCCTCCTCCGGCGGCAGGTCGACGCACAGCACGCCGTCGACGCCGGAGGCCGCCGCCTGCTCGGCGAAGCGGGCGACGCCGCGGCGGTGCACCGGGTTGAAGTAGGTGAAGAGCACGATCGGCGCGGCGATCCGTTCGCGGCAGCGGGCGATCGTCTCGAGCACAGCCGGCAGCCGAGCGCCGGCGGCGAGCGCGCGGCCGGCGGCGCGCTGGTTGACCGGCCCGTCGGCGACCGGGTCGGAGAAGGGCACGCCGACCTCGATGACGTCGGCGCCGCCGGCGGCGAGCGCCTCGAGCAGCCGGACGCTGGTCGGCAGGTCGGGATCGCCGGCCATCAGGAAGGGCACGAAGGCGGCGCGCCCCTCCTCGCGGCAGCGGGCGAAGGCGTCGGCGATGCGGCTCATCGCTCGTCCTCCGCGCCGAGGGCGGCGTCGAGGGCGGGGCCGGCGGCGCCGCCGGCATCCGCCGTCGCGCCTCCGCCGCCGTTCCGCGCCGCCGCGTCCCACTCGGCGACCGACTCGACGTCCTTGTCGCCGCGGCCGGAGAGGTTGACCAGGATCACCCGCCCCGACCCCAGGTGCGGCGCGTGGCGCGCCGCCTCGGCCACCGCGTGCGACGACTCCAGCGCCGGCAGGATGCCCTCGGTCTCGGCGAGGAGGTGGAAGGCGGCGATCGCCTCGGCGTCGCCGACCGAGGTGTACTCCACCCGCCCCTGGTCGTGGAGGAGCGCGTGCTCCGGGCCGACCGCAGGGTAGTCGAGCCCGGCCGACACCGAGTGGGTGCCGGCGATCTGGCCGTCCTCGTCCTGGAGCACCAGGGTGCGGGTGCCGTGCAGCACGCCGAGCCGCGCGCCGCCGCCGCCGAAGCGCGCCGCGTGCTCGCCGGGCGCGAGGCTCCTGCCCCCCGCCTCCACCCCGATCAGCCGCACCCGCGGGTCGTCGAGGAAGGCGGTGAAGAGGCCGATCGAGTTCGAGCCGCCGCCGACCGCGGCGATCGCCAGATCGGGGCCCTTCCTTCCGGTGCGCTTCCGAAGCTGCGCCCGCGCCTCGTCGCCGATCACCCGGTGGAAGTCGCGCACCATGCGCGGGAAGGGATCGGGACCGAGCACCGAGCCGAGCACGTAGTGAGTGTCGCGCACGTTGGTCACCCAGTCGCGGAGCGCCTCGTTGATCGCCTCCTTGAGGGTGCGCTGGCCGGCGTCGACCGGCACCACCTCGGCCCCCAGGAGCCGCATCCGCTCGACGTTGAGCCGCTGGCGGCGCATGTCCTCGCTGCCCATGTAGATCGTCGCGGCGAGCCCGAAGCGCGCCGCCGCCGTCGCCGTCGCCACCCCGTGCTGCCCGGCGCCGGTCTCGGCGACCACGCGGCGCTTCCCCATCCGCCGGGTGAGCAGGCACTGGCCCAGGGCGTTGTTGATCTTGTGCGCGCCGGTGTGGAGGAGGTCCTCGCGCTTGAGGAAGATGCGCGCGCCGCCCAGCCGCTCGGTCAGCCGCTCGGCGAAGTAGAGCGGCGTCGGGTACGGTCCGGGTCCTCGCCATCGTCTCCTCCGTCGAGCTACGCCGC
>DATABP010000701.1:0-2893 GCA_036259515.1 Thermoanaerobaculia bacterium
CGCCGACGCGGACCTCGGCGTCGGCGGCGCCTCGCATCTCCGTGTGTGTTAAAGTAGGCGTGGAGATCGGATGACGCTGCTGGCATCGGCGACCGCCGCCCTCTGCCTGGACTTCCGCGTCGCGCTCCGAGGAGCGCTGCGGCAGCCCGCGGTCTCTCTGTCGATCCTGCTCACCCTCACCGCCGGCGTGGCGACGGTGGTCACCGCTTTCAGCGTCGCCGACGAGCTGCTGCTCCGGCCCCTTCCCTACCCGCACGCCCAGGCGCTGCACCTCGTCCACAGCGTGCATCCCGAGCAGGGGGTCAACCTGGTCAGTCGACAGGCGGTGTACGCCGCCGCCGCCGATGACGGTGGGGTGTTCGATCGAGTCGCGGCCGCCTCGCGGCTCGAAGTCGCGCTCGACCTGAGGCAAGGTGCCCGGCAGGTCGATGGCCTCGAGGTCAGCCCGGAGTTCTTCTCCCTCTTCGGCGCCCGCACCGCGCTCGGAAGGCTGCCCTCCGCCCAAGAGCTGCCTCGGGCGGGCGCGGGCGTCGTGCTCAGCGCCGCGTTGTGGCGCGCGGCGTTCGCGGGCGATCCCGCCGTCCTCGGCCGCAGCCTCTCGCTGCGCGGCGCCCTCCGTCACGGGCAGGGGACGTTCCGCGAGACCCTACCGGTCGTCGGGGTGCTCGACGAGGACTTCGCCCCGCCCTTCAACCGGCTCGAGCCCGATCTCTGGATCGTGCGCGACCTGACGCGCTACACCTTCGAGAGCGAGCGCTTCTTGCTCTTCTTCGGCCGTCTGCGGCCAGGCATCGACCGCCAGGAAGCCGCCCGCCGGCTGGTGGAGATCGAGGCCACCGTTCTGGCGCAGACCTCCGAGACGACGGATTGGGCGATCCAGCTCATGCCGCTGCGCCAGTTCCTGGTCGGCCCTCTGCGTCAGCCGGTGGCGCTGCTCTTCGTCACCGGAGTGCTGATCTTCGCGATCGCCGCGGTCAACGCCGGCGGCTTGTCCGCGGCCCGCCTGCAGGCGCGGTCGGCGGACGGCACGATGCGTTTGGTGCTCGGCGCGTCGCGCTGGCGCCTCATCCAGTTCCTCCTCGCCGAGGCGTTCCTCCTCGCCCTCTCGGCAGGTGCCCTCGGTCTCGCCGTCGCCGCCCTCGCCCTCCGCCTCTTCGAGGCGCTGGCCGGGCACCAGCTCGCGCTCACCGCTCCTCTGGCGCTGAGCGGACGGACGGCGGTCTTCGCGCTGGCCACGGTGCTGGCGATCAGCCTCTGGTTGGCCCTCTTCCCCGCCCTCCTCTTCCTCCGCCGGCCGCTCGCCGGCCGTCTCGCCTCGCTCGGTGCCTGCGGCCGAAACACCGGCGGTCCGCTTCGCGTGCGCTTCCTGTTCGTCGCGGCGCAGGTCGGCTCGGCGCTGACCGTCGCGGTCGCCGCTCTTCTCCTGCAGTTGAGCAGCCTCGAGCTCGCCGCGATCGACCCCGGCTTCGACCCGAACCGGGCGGTCACCGCCTGGATCGACCTCGAGGAGGAGGCCGCGGCCGGCCCGGACGGGCGACGTCGACTCCTCGAACGGCTGCTGGAAGCGCTCGACAGCCAGACCGGTCTGGTCGCCGCCGGGCTGACCAGCGACCTGCCGCTGTCGCGCAGCAGCGGCGCGATCGCCCTGGGCGTCGAGAGCCCGCGGCGCGCCGACGCGCTGCGAGACGTCCAGATGCGCTTCGCGCAGGTCAGCCCCGGATACTTCGAGGCGATGGGGATCGAGCGGCGTGAGGGGCGCCTGTTCCGGCCCGGCGAGCTCGATCCGAGCAGCTTCATCCTCAGCGAGAGCGCGTCGAGGCGCCTGTTCGGGGTGCACGAAGCGATCGGCCGCCGCCTGAAGCTGGGCGGGCTCGAGTCGGAGAACCCGTGGCTGCCCGTGGTCGGCGTGGTCGAGGACGTCCACGCCGAATCGATCCGCCAGCCGGTCGAGCCGACCGTCTACATGCCGCTGCTCAGCGCTGGTCGCATGGCGCTCGTCGTCCGGCTCTCGTCGCACGGCGAGGCGGGGGAGCTCTCCCGGGTGGTCCCCACCGTCCTGCACCGGGTGGCGCCGACACTGCCGCTGGCGGAGGTCGAGCCGTTGGTGCGCCTGGTCGAGCGCGACACTGCGCCGTTGCGCCTGAGCTCGTGGCTGATGAGCGTTCTGGCGCTCGTCGCCGTCGCGCTCGCCGCCACCGGCGCCTACGGCACCATCTGGTCCCTGACCCTCGCCCGATTGCCGGAGATGCGCATCCGCCGGGCCCTCGGTGCGCGCCGCCGCCACCTCCTGGCGCAGACGCTGACCGTCCTCGGTCCCTGGGTGATCGTCGGCGTCGTCGGGGGCGCGTTGGGAGCCTGGCTGCTGTGCGGCCTGCTCCGCGCCCAGCTGTTCGGAGTCGCCCTGGCCGACCCGCGGATGATCTTCTCGGTGGCGGCGCTCCTCGCCTTCGTCGGCGCTGGGGGGCTCCTCATCCCGTTCTCCTACTACCGTCGGATCGAAGTGGCCGCCCTCCTGCGCGCCTGAGCGGCGCCCCCGGGGCGGCTGGCGGCGGCGTAGCGCTCAGTCGCCGGCGACGAAGTACTGCCAGGTGCCGTCCGCGGCGATGCCGAGGCGGTCGCCGAGGTAGGCGCCGGAGCCGGTCAGGCGCTCGAGGTCGTCGCCGAGGAGGCGCTCGGCCTCGCGCCGGTCCTCGGGCGTCCACTCCTCGACGGGGCGGATGAAGAACGCCGGCCACACCCACAGGCCGTGCTGCCGCCCGGGGGCGGCGCGCAGCACCTCGGCCATCCGGCGCAGCACCGGCTCGCCGCGCTCTTCGGCGGCGCGCCACGCGGCGACCGGGTCGGCGTGATCGCCGAAGGTGTAGCGCAGCTCGGGCGGCGCCAGCTCGTCGAG
>DATABP010000702.1:0-6247 GCA_036259515.1 Thermoanaerobaculia bacterium
TGTGGGTGCCGAGGGCGCCGACCTTGAGCGTCTGGATCGGCAGCTCGAGGTAGTCGATCGGCGACGCCGGCGAGGCGAAGTGGAGCACGTAGTCGAGCGGCTCGGGGACCGCGAGCGGCTCGCAGACGTTGTGCTCGACGAAGCGGAAGCCGGGCCGGCTGCCGAGCCCCTCCAGGTTCTTCGGCCGGCCGGTGAGGAAGTTGTCGACGCCGATCACCCGGTGGCCCAGGGCGAGCAGGCGCTCGGCGAGGTGGGAGCCGAGGAAGCCGGCGGCGCCGGTGACCAGCGACGTCTTCGTCACGCCCGCGGTCACGCCCGCTCCCCGCCGGCGACCAGCCGCGGGCGCGGCCGCCGTCCGTTGCCGTGCCCGTTCGCCCGCCCGCGCGCCGGCAGCGCCGCCGGCTCGCTCCCCGCCGCCTCGGAGCGGCCCACCGACACGTAGCGGAAGCCGGCGGCAACCATCTTCTCCGGCTCGTAGATGTTGCGGAGGTCGACGATCAGCGGCTGGCGAAGGAGCCGGGCGAGGCGGCCGAGCTCGAGCTTCCGGAACTGGTTCCACTCGGTGAGCACGACGAGGGCGTCGGCGCCGTCGGCGGCGTCGTAGGCGTCGGCGGCCAGCTCGAGCGCCGGCAGCTCCGCCTTCGCCGCCTCCATCGCCTCGGGATCGAAGGCGCGCACCGCGGCGCCGCGGGCGAGGAGCGCGCGGGCGACGTCGATCGCCGGCGACTCGCGCACGTCGTCGGTGTCGGGCTTGAAGGAGAGGCCGAGGACGGCGAGCGTCTTGCCCGCCACCGAGCCGCCCAGCGCCTGCTCGACCTTGTCGACCATCCGCCGCCGGGTCGCCTCGTTGGCCTCGAGCACCGCCTCGATGATGCGGAAGCTCATCCCGTGGTCGCGGGCGATCTGCGCCACCGCGCGGGTGTCCTTGGGGAAGCAGGAGCCGCCGAAGCCGGGGCCGGTGTTGAGGAACTTGGGGCCGATGCGGTTGTCGAGCCCCATGCCCCGGGCGACCACCTCGACGTCGGCGCCGAGCTCCTCGCACAGCGCGGCCACCTCGTTGATGAACGAGATCTTGGTCGCCAGGAAGCCGTTCGAGGCGTACTTGATCAGCTCGGCGCTCTCGACGTCGGTGACCACGAAGGGAACGTCGGCGACGTGGAGCGGCGAGTAGATGTCGAGCATCATCTCGATCGCCCGGGGGTCGCGGCTGCCGACCACCACCCGGTCGGGGCGCATGAAGTCCTCGATCGCCGAGCCCTCGCGCAGGAACTCGGGGTTCGAGACCACCGCGAACTCGTGGGCGCCGCCCGAGGCGTCGCGGACGATCTCCTCGATCAGCTTGCCGGTGCCGATCGGCACCGTGCTCTTGGTGATCACCACCTTGTAGCCGTTGAGGTGCTCGCCGATGGCGCGGGCGACCTCGCGGACGAAGGTGAGGTCGGCCGAGCCGTCCGGGCGCGACGGCGTGCCGACGGCGATGAACACCGCGTCGGCCGCCTCGATCGCCGGCCCCAGCTCGGTGGTGAAGGCGAGCCGCCCGGCCCGCATGTTCTTCTTCACCAGCGTCGCCAGCCCCGGCTCGTAGATCGGGATCTCGCCCTGGCAGAGCGCCTCGACCTTGGCGGCGTCCTTGTCGACGCCGGTGACGTGGACGCCGAAGTCGGCCAGGCAGGCGCCGGTGACCAGGCCCACGTAGCCGCTGCCCACCACGCAGATCTTCATCGCGAGTCGTCCTTTTCGCCGTTCGCTCTCGTCCCGCGCTCTCAGGCTCTCAGGCGGCCGGCGCGCGCCGGCGGTACCAGGCGACGAAGCGCCGCAACCCTTCCCGGATCGGGACCTTGGGGGCGTAGCCGAGGAGACGCCCGGCCTTCGACACGTCCGCGTAGGTGATCGGGACGTCGCCGGGCTGGTCGGGAAGATAGTCGATGCGCGGCTCCACCGCAAGCTCCGCCGCGAGCCAATGCACGAGGTCCGCCAGCGAGGTGGTCTCGGCGCCGCCGAGGTTGAAGATTTCGAAGCCGGGGGCGAGGTCCATCGCCGCGACGAGGCCGTCGACGATGTCGTCGACGTAGGTGTAGTCGCGGCGCGACGAGCCGTCGCCGTAGAGCGGCACCGAGCGGCCGCGGGCGAGGAGGTCGGTGAACTTGTGGATCGCCATCTCCGGCCGCTGCGCCGGCCCGTAGACGGTGAAGAAGCGCAGGCACGAGACCTTGAGGCCGTAGAGGTGGTGGTAGTTGTAGGCGAGGAGCTCGCCGGTGCGCTTGGTCGTCGCGTAGGGGCTGATCGGGCGGTCGACGCGGTCGTCCTCGGCGAACGGCACCTTCCGGTTGATCCCGTAGACCGACGACGACGAGCCGAAGACGAACACCTCCGGCCCGTGCCGCCGCGCCGCCTCGAGCAGGCGCAGCGTGCCGACGCAGTTGACCTCCTCGTAGAGGATCGGCTCGGCGAGGCTGGGGCGGACGCCGGCGCGGGCGGCGAGGTGGACGACGGCGGTGAAGTCGTTGCCGCCGCCGCCGCCGGCGCCGTCGCCGTCCCCGGTGAACAGCCGTCCGACCAGCGCCTCGTCGCGGATGTCGCCCTCGACCAGCCGGTAGTCGCCGCGGGGTGCGGCCTCGGCGAGGAAGGGGGCGACGTTGGCGCGCTTGACCGCCGGGTCGTAGAAGTCGTTGAAGTCGTCGAGCACCGTGACCCGATCGCCGCGGGCGAGGAGGCGCCGGGTGAGGTGCGAGCCGATGAAGCCGGCGCCGCCGGTGAGGAGGACGTGCCGGCGGCTCAAGGGTGGTCTGGCGCGCCGTGCGGCGCTTCTCGCGCCGGCCCGGTGGTTCCGGAGACGGGCGGCGGTTCACCGTCGTCGGGTGGGGCGCCCCCGGGCGCTGTGTCGGGCGGCGGCACCGGCTCGGGAACCGCGGACGGCGGCGTCTCGGGCGCCGGCTCCTCGGCCGGCGGCACCTCGTCGTGCGGCAGCGGCGGCACCTCGCCCGCCTCGACGGCGTCCTCGTAGCGGCGCTCGATCCCCGCCCGCTGCCGGTTGCGGACAAGCCAGCGCAGGATGCGGCTCTCGTTGATGCCCAGGATGACGTCGTTGATCGCCTGGTAGATCGCCGGGTCGTAGATCAGCCGCGCCAGCGTGCCCTCGCCGCTCTCGCTGATCGCCACCGACAGGCGGTCGACGCGCTCGATGACCCGCTCGACGTCGCCCGCCACCTCGTCGGCGTAGGCCTCGTCGGTGAGCAGGCGCTGGAGGAGGCCGTCCGAGGTGCGGATCTCCTCGGCGAGCCCGGCGAGGTCGGCCGAGGTCTTCTCCAGGTTGGCGAGCGTGGTGCGCACCTGCTCGGCGGTCTCGGGCTCGTTGATCAGCATCGGCAGCGCGCCCTCGCCCTCGTCGACCTTGGCGAGCACGCTCTCGAGGCGCGCCAGCGAGGTGTCGATGCGCTCGGCCATCGCCTCGTCGTGGAGGAGGCGGGGGAGCGGCCCCTCGCCGGTCTCGAGCGTGCCGGCGATGCGCTCCATCGACTCGGCGGTGGCGACGATCGACGAGGTCAGCCGCTCGCTCTCCGGGGTGTCCTGGGTGAGCTGCCCCAGGATCCCCTCGCCCTCCTCCATGCGGCTGAGGATCACCCGCAGCGAGGACGAGATCGCCATCACGTTGTCCATCATGTCCTCGCCCGAGGCCATCAGCTCGTCGAGCGAGGTGGCCGGCGAGGTGGGGATCTGGCCGCCGTCCGGGATCGGCGGGAGCTCCGCCGAGCCCGACGAGATCTCGATGAACTTGTCGCCGAGGAGGCCGAGCGTCTTGATCCGCGCCTCGGAGTCCTGCCGGATGCGCGAGGCGTAGCGCTCGTCGACCGAGATCCACACCCGCAGCTCGCTCTCGCCGGGGTCCTCGGGGAGGATGACCGACGACACGCGGCCGACGTCGACGCCGTTGAGCTGCACCGGATTGCCGGCGGTCAGCCCGCCGACGTTGGTGTACTCGATGAAATAGTCGTTGGTCGGCCGGAAGAGGTTGCTCTGCTGGCCGATCAGCAGGATGCCGACGGCGAGCACGGTCAGCGCCGCGAGCACCAGGAGCCCGACCTTGATCTCGTTGCGTCGCCTGCGCGGCATGGGTTCGCCTACTCCTCGTCACGGCCGGCGAGGAAGCCGGCGAGCACGGGGTCGTCGGAGGCCTCGGCCTCGGCCCAGGTGCCGAGGAAGCGGAAGCGGCCGTCGTCGAGGAATGCTAGACGGTCGCCCACCCGGTGCGCCAGCGGCAGGTCGTGGGTGACCACCACCGCGGTCACCCCCAGCCGCCGCTGCACGTCGCGGATCAACCGGCCGATGGTCGCCGAGGTCACCGGATCGAGGCCGGTGGTCGGCTCGTCGAAGAGCACCACCTCGGGGTCCAGCGCCAGCGAGCGGGCGAGCGCCACCCGCTTGCGCATGCCGCCCGAGAGGTCCGACGGCAGCTTCTTCTCGATGCCGGGGAGGTCGACCAGCGCCAGCACCTCGGCCACCCGCCGGTCGATCTCCTCGTCGGTCATCTCGGTGTGCTCGCGGAGCGGGAAGGCGACGTTCTCGCGCACGTCCATCGAGTCGAAGAGCGCGCCGCTCTGGAACAGCATGGCGATCCGCCGCCGCAGCGGGAAGAGCTCGCGCTCGGAGAGCTCGCCCAAGTCGATCCCCTCGAAGAGAACGCTGCCCTCGTCGGGCGCCTCGAGGCCGTTGAGCTGGCGCAGCGTCACGCTCTTGCCGCTGCCCGAGCGGCCGAGGACGACTAGGCACTCGCCGCGGCGGAGGTCGAAGTCGATGCCGTCGAGCACCTTCTTCCGCCCGTAGCGCTTGACCAGGCCGCGCACCTCGAAGAGCGGCGCGGCGGCGGCCATCGGATCGGCAGGGGGCGTCGAGCGACGGCCCGGGTCAAGTGACGGCCTGGTCAAGTCACGGCCTGGTCAGGTGACGACGTAGAACAGCTTGGTGAGGAAGAAATCGGAGACCAGGACGAGCATCGCGGCGAGCACGACGGTGTTGGTGGTGGCGCGACCGACGCCGTCGGCGCCGCCCTCGGCGGTCAACCCATTGTAGCAGGCGACGATGGTGATGAAGTAGGCGAAGAAGAACGACTTGCCGATCCCCGAGCTGACGTCGGCGAGGGTCAGCGAGTCGAGCACGTCGTTGATGTAGAGCCCGGGCGCGAGCTGGAGCTGGAAGACGCCGATCACCAGCCCGCCCAGGATGCCGAGGAGGTCGCCGAGCACGGTCAGCGCCGGCAGCATGACCAGCGTGGCGACCATCTTCGGCACCACCAGCTTCTTGACCGGGTCGGCGGCCATCGAGCGCAGCGCGGCGATCTGCTCGGTGACGTTCATGGTGCCGATCTCGGCGGTCATCCCGGCGCCGATGCGGCCGCCGACGACGAGCGCCGTCAACACCGGCGAGAGCTCGCGCACCAGCGACTTCGACACCACCGTGCCGATGTAGTACTTGATCCCCAGGGACGGCAGCGAGAGCGCCGTCTGGAGCGCCATCACCATGCCGGTGAAGACGGTGGTGATCGCCGCCACGCCGAGCGAGCGGACGCCGATCTGGTACGCCTCGTTCATCCACGACCCGACCTCGTAGCGCGGCCGGACCAGCGCCGCGAACGTCCGCCCGGTGAGGAGCGTGAGGCCGCCGGCGGCGACGAGGACGTTGCGCACCCAGTCCATCGGATCAGCCGCGGAGCGGCCACCACAGGCCGAGGTGCGCCAGCGCCAGGGCGAGGTCGCCGGCGGCCGGCAGCCACAGCCCGGAGAGCGCCGGATCTCCCGCCGCCGCCAGCCCGAGCACCGCCGCCCCGGCCAGCCGCCCGCCGATCGCCAGCTTGAGGTTGCCGCTGTAGCGGCGCGGGTCGCGGGCGGCGAGGAGGTAGGCGACGGCGAGCATGGCGAGGAGGGTGGCGAGCAGCCAGAGGTAGAAGAAGGGCGGCAGCGGCAGCCGGAAGGCTTCGGCGAGCCGCCGGGGCGCGCCGACCATGAGCAAGCCGAACCCGAGGTCGTAGAGCGCGCCGGCGACCAGGCTGGCCCGAAGGAGCTGGAGGAACCGAAAGCGGCGCGCGAATCGGGCCACCCCGCCCCCGCTCCCGGTGGTGGACCCCCTCCGGTACGAGCGTTGGGGGGCACCCCACCTCCATGCCTTGGGTGAGGTTCGTCGGCCACCGGTGGCGTCGAGAGCGAGCCAGCCCGGCGTCCTCGCGACCGGTGGAGCTCTCCGTTGACGGTCAGGG
>DATABP010000703.1:0-1993 GCA_036259515.1 Thermoanaerobaculia bacterium
GACGATCAGGAACGCGGCGATCATCAGCAGGCCGCCCAGCGGGGTGATCGCGCCGAGGAACCGCGGGGCGCCGAGCGCCAGGGCGAACACCGTGCCGCTGAAGATCGCCGCGCCGACCAGCAGGCACCAGCCGGCGAAGACCAGCAGCCGCTGCGCCCACAGCCGCTCCAGCGTCCCGACGGCGACCAGCCCGAGGGCGGCGTACATCAGATACCGCGCCGCCGTCTCCCACAGCTCGAGGCCCCGCGCGTCCAGCCGCTCGGCCAGCCCGTGGGCTCCGAACGCCCCGGCCCCGACCGCCCCGGCGGCCATCAGCGCGCCGATGGCGATGAACAGATGACCCATGCCCCGCCTCCCGTGCCGATTCTATGCCGCGAGGTTTCAGCGGCACGAACGACGAGGCCGGTTCGGCGACATGCCCGGTGCCTTTAGGGCGCGCGCGCTCTCGGCACCGTCGCCGCCGCTCCGTGCGCTCGCTCCTGCCGTACAATCCCCGCGCCTCTCTCCGCCCGATGCCCTCGGTCTACGAGCTGAAGCCCGCCTTCCAGCGCCTGCTGCGTCCGCTCGCCCGCCGCTTGGCCGGCGCCGGCGCGACGGCCAACCAGGTCACCGTCGCCGCCTTCCTGCTGTCCGCCGCCGGCGGCGCCGCCATCGCCTTCGCTCCGGATCGCCGCTGGCCGCTCCTCGCGCTGCCGGCCGTCCTCTTCGTGCGCATGGCGGCGAACGCGCTCGACGGCATGCTCGCCCGCGAGCACGGGCAGGCCTCGCCGCTCGGCGCGCTGCTCAACGAGCTCGGCGACGTGCTCTCGGACGCCGTCCTCTACCTGCCGCTCGGGCTGGTGCCGGGAGTCGACGGGCGCTGGCTGGTGGCGGCGGCGACGGCGGCGCTCGCCACCGAGGTCGCCGGGCTGGCCGCGCTCCACGTCGGCGCCCGCCGGCGCTACGACGGCCCGATGGGGAAGAGCGACCGCGCCCTGGCGTTCGGGCTCGTCGCGCTGCTCCTCGGCGCCGGCGTGCCGCCGGGCCGGTGGCTGGACTTGGCGCTCGCGGCGGTCCTCCTCCTCGCGCTCCTGACGATCGCCAACCGCATGCGCCGTGCCCTCGCCGAGGCGGCGCGGTGAGCTGGCTGCCCGCCCGGGAGTCGCTGTCGCCGGTGGTCGCCGGGTCGCTCGCCGGCATCTTCGGCCTGCTCCTCGTCGCCACCCTGGTCGCCTGGCTGGTCGGTCGCCTGCGTCCCGGGCTGGACCTCGGCGAGGTCCGCCTCCGCATCCGGAGCTGGTGGCTGATGGCGGCGGTCTTCGCGCTGGCGATGGTGCTGTCGCGCGCCGTGTCGCTCGTCTTCTTCGCCTTCGTCAGCTTCCTGGCGCTCAAGGAGTACCTGTCGCTCGTCCCCACCCGCCGCGCCGACCGCCGGGTGCTGCTCTGGGCCTACCTCGCCATCCCCGTCCAGTACTTCTGGATCGCCGACGCGTGGTACGGCATATTCATCATCTGGATCCCGGTGTACGTCTTCCTCTTCCTGCCGCTCCGCATGGTGCTGATCGGCGAGACCACCGGCTTCCTGCGCGCCGTCGGCACGCTCCACTGGGGGCTGATGACGACGGTGTTCTCGATCTCGCACGTCGCCTACCTCCTGGTGCTGCCGGAGGCGGCGCGGCCGAGCGCGGCGGGGCTCCAGGTGGCCGGGCCGTCGCTGGTGCTCTTCCTCGTCGTGCTCACCCAGCTCAACGACGTGGCGCAGTTCCTCTGGGGCAAGGCGCTCGGGCGGCGCAAGGTGGTGCCGACGGTCAGCCCGGGGAAGACGGTCGAGGGCTTCGTCGGCGGCGTCGGCACCACTCTGGCGCTGGCGCTGCTCCTGGCGCCGTACCTCACGCCGCTCACCCGCTCCCAGGCGGTGGCGGCGGGGCTGATCGTCGGCGTCGCTGGCTTCGTGGGCGACGTGGTGATCTCGGCGCTCAAGCGGGACCTCGGGATCAAGGACTCGGGAACGCTG
>DATABP010000704.1:0-2321 GCA_036259515.1 Thermoanaerobaculia bacterium
CGCCGCCGCGGCGAGCGCCAACGGCCACTGGAAGCGCTCGGCGCGGGTGTCGAGCGTCTCGCTCTCGAAGCGGCGGGTCGCCATCCCCTCGATGCGCGCCACCAGCGGGGCGAGGTCGGCGCCGGCGCCGGCCGCCCGCAGGTAGACGCCGCCGGTGGCTTCGGCCGCCTGCGCGAGCACCTCCTCCTCGAGCCGGGAGATCACCACCTGGCCCTCGGCGTCGCGCTTGAGCTCGGGCTCGGCGGGGCGGGCGCGGGCGAAGCGGCCGGCGGGCGGCTCGCCGGCGCCCTCGGGCAGCGGCACCGGCGCCCCCTGCATCGTGCCGACGCCGATCGCGTGGATCACCACCGCCTCGCGCGCCAGCTCGTCGAGCACCGGGCCGAGGCCGCCGCCGTGGTCCTCGCCGTCCGAGAGCAGCACCACCACCCGATGACCGCGGCCTCCGGGATCGAACAGCTCCAGCGCCTGCTCCAGCGCGCCGGCGAGGCGGGTGCCGGCCACCGGCAGGCTGCCGGGCGCGATGGCGTCGAGCAGGAGGTCGATCACCGCGCCGTCGAGGGTCAGCGGCGTCATCACCAGGCTCTGCCCCTCGGCCTGGACCAGCGCCACCCGGTTGCCCGGCATCTCGCGCACCAGGCGGCGGATCAGCGTCTTGGCGGCGAAGAGCCGCGAGCCGGCGACGTCGCGGGCGTTCATCGACAGCGACGAGTCGAGGACGAAGACGACGTCGACGCCGCGCCGCTCGACCTCGCGCTCGACCGTCCCCCAGCGCGGCCTCGCCAGCGCCAGCCCCACCGCCAGGACGGCGACGGCGAGGAGCGCCACCTGGGCCGCCAGCCGCCGCGGCCGGTAGCCGGACAGCAGGCGGTCCCACAGGCCGCGCGAGGCCCAGGCGGCGTCGGCGGCGACGCGGCGGCGCCACAGGCGGTGCGCCGCCCAGGCGGCGAGCGGCGCGGCGACGGCGAGCCAGAGGAGGTCGGGATCGGCGAAGGGCATGGCGGGGCGGCTGCTCAGGGCTCCGCGGTCAGACGCAGGGCGGCGAAGGCGAGCGGCGCCAGGAGCAGCGCCAGCGAGCCCCAGGCGAGCGGCGCGAACGCCTCCTGGTAGCGGACGTAGCGCTTGACCTCGATCGGCGTGCGCTCCAGGCGGTCGATCTCGGCGAAGATCGCGGCCAGGCTGTCGGCGTCGGTGGCGCGGTAGGTGCGGCCGCCGGTGCGCTCGGCGATCTCGGCGAGGAGCTCCTCGTCGAGCTGGTTCTCCATCGTCATGCGCACCGTCTCGACGCGGCCGGTCACCGGGTGGACGCGGCGCATCGGCACCACCACACGGCCGCGGGTGCCGACGCCGACGGTGTAGACGCGGATGCCCAGCCCGTCGGCCACCGCCGCCGCCGACAGCGGGTCGATCGCCCCGGCGTTGTTCACTCCGTCGGTGACCAGCACCACCACTCGGCTCTTCGCCTCCGAGGCGCGCAGGCGCGCCGCCGCGTTGGCCAGCGCGACGCCGATCGCCGTGCCGTCCATCTCGGCGTTCACGTCGACGGTGCGCACGAGCTGGTCGAGCATGCGGCGGTCGGTGGTCAGCGGCGCCCGCGTCACCGCGCTGCCGGAGAAGACGGTCAGGCCGATGCGGTCGCCGGTGCGGCCGGCGATGAAGCGGCGCACCACCTCCTTGGCGACGGTCAGCCGGTTGTCCGGCGCGAAGTCCTCGGCCGCCATCGAGCCGGAGACGTCGAGGACGATCTGGACGTCGATCCCCTCGGTCATGCTCTCCTCCCAGGCGTAGCCGAGCTGCGGCCGGGCGAGCGCGAAGACGAGGAGCGCGAGCGCCCCGAGCCGGCAGTAGAACGGCAGGTGAAGCCGCCAGCGGCCGGCGGCGCGGCGGCGGGCGGCGGCGGGCAGCCGGCTGTAGGTCAGCTCGCCGAGGCCGGCGCGCCGGTGGTGCCACCAGGCGAGGAGCGGCACGGCGAGGAGGAGCGCCAGCCACAGCGGGTCGGCGAGGTGCGGGAAGCGGCCGCCCAGCCCGCCGGCGAGCCCGTCGAGCCAGCTCACGCCGCCGCCTCCCCCGGCGCCGCCGCCGGCTCGGGAGGCGCCAGATGCGCCTCGATCCCCGCCGCCACCGCCTCCGCCTCGCCCGCCCAGCGCTCGACCTCGGCGTGCGACGCCGGCCGCCGCGCGAACATCACCAGGTCGCAGGCGCGGAGCAGCTCGACGGCGCGCCGCGGCAGGCCGGCGGGAAGGTGGCGGGCGAGGAGCTGCCGCTGCACCTCGCTGGTCGTCGACTCCGGGGCGGGGAAGGACAGGCGGCGGCCGAGATAGCGG
>DATABP010000705.1:0-31079 GCA_036259515.1 Thermoanaerobaculia bacterium
GCGGAACACCTTCGGCAGCTCCTCGACCGCGTAGACCGGCCCCGCCGGCCGCCGCCGCAGCCAGGCGACCAGCCGCCGCTGCTCGCCGGAGAGGAGATACGGCGTGCGGCGGCTCTCCAGCGTCCGCACCTCGCCGACGAAGGGCAGGTGCGCGAGCACCCGCCGCGGCGCTCCGCCGGCCCCGGCGACGAGATCGCACGGCGCGCCCCAGCGCTCGGCGAGACCGGAGAGGAGCGGCGTGAGCTGGATCACGTCGCCCATCGCGCCGAAGCGGACGACCAGCGGCCGGGGGGCGGCGGCGGGCTGGCTCACGGCGTCTCCTCCCGGGCGGCACGTCCGGCGGAGCGGCCGCCCTCCGTGGCGGCCGGATCGATCGGCCGGCAGGGACACCGGCCGCGCCGGGGAAGAGACCGCTTCGCTCCGCCCATCCTCGCCTCCTTCGCCTCCTTCGCCGCCGTGGCACCGCCGTTGCGATCCCTCGGCACCGATGTCGCGCCTCCGCCCGCTCCTCACCCGCTCGCTCGCCGCCGTCGACCACGCCGCCGACCGCGCCCGCCACGGCGTCAAGCGCCGCTACGGCCTGTGGCGCGGGCTGCGCATCGCCGCCTACTTCGGCTACGCCGGCGAGGAGCGGCTCCACCTCTCCGGCCGGGTGCTCGACGACCAGGCGCGCCACCCGTCCGGCGATCCCTCGCTGTGGACCAACGCCTGGAACACCCTCCAGCGCATCGACTCCGACGAGGTGCCGGGAGCCCGGGTCGAGCTCGAGCTCGCCGGCGCCACCGCCACCGCCGAGGCCGACGAGGAGGGATTCTTCCATTTCGAGCTGCCGACGCCGCCCTCGCTCGTCCCCGGCCGCCGCTGGCAGGGCCGGCTGCGGCTGCTCGACCCGGCGGGCGACGAGGGGGTCACCGCCGAGGCCGCCGGCCTCTACCCCGGCGCGAACAGCCGCTTCGCGGTGATCAGCGACCTCGACGACACGGTGGTGCGCACCGGCGCCACCAGCCGGCTGCGGATGACCCGCACGGTGCTCTTCAACGACGCCCGCACCCGGGTGCCGATGCCCGGCATCGGCGCCCTCTACCGCGCCCTCGCGGCCGGCGCCGGCGGCGACGAAGGCAACCCGGTGTTCTACCTCTCGTCGTCGCCGTGGAACCTGTACAGCCTGTTCGCCGAGCTGCTCCGCCTCCACGGCGTGCCGGAGGGGCCGATCTTCCTGCGCGACTTCGGCTTCGACCGCGACAAGCTGTGGAAGGCGCCGCACGAGGAGCACAAGCCGGCGCTTGTGCGTCACCTCCGCGACGTCTATCCGCGGCTCGCCCTGGTGCTCGCCGGCGACAGCGGCCAGAAGGACGCCGAGGTCTACCGCGCGCTCGCCGAGGAGGACCCGGAGCGCGTCGCCGCCGTCCTGGTGCGCGACGTCAGCCCGGACGCCCGCGACCGCGAGGTGCGCGCCATCGCCCGCGAGCTGGAGCGGATCGGCGTGCCGATGGCGCTGGTCGGCACCAGCGCCGAGGCGGCCGAGCGCGCCGCCGACCTGGGGCTGATCGCCCGCGACGCGGTCGGCGAGGTGGGCGCCGCCGAGGAGGAGGACCGCCGCTCCCGCCGCGAGCCGCGCGGCCTCAAGCGCTGGCTCCTCGGCATCTCGTCGGCGCCCGGATCGCCGTCGCCACCGCCGCGCTAGACTTCCCGGCCCCGGCGGCCGGCCCGCCCCCCTCCCCCTCGTCCGCGGAGATTTCGTCGATGAAGATCCCGTCCCTCGTCCTCAAGCAGCTCTACACCTTCGGGAGTCTCCACAACAGCCCCGACGGAGTGGGCTTCGCGCTCAAGAACCGGCTCTCCGACGCCACCCTGGTGCGACTGGGCGAGGTGCGGATCGACGGCCGCGCGTTGGGACCGGACGAGGTGCGGCTGGAGCTCGACGGGCAGTGGATCGCCGGCAGCGCGGTCTCGGCCGCGAACCCGGTCCCCTTCCCGCTCCGCCGGGTGGTGCGCCTCGCCGTGCCGGGCGCGGCCCTGCCCGAGGGCAAGCACGAGATCGCCGTCGACTTCGAGGCGAAGCCCTTCGGCCGGCTGACCCTCAAGGTGCAGGACGCGATCGCCGCCGAGAAGCCCCGCCGCACCGCCATCCCCTACGACAAGGAGAACGACTACGCGCCCGGGGTGATCGCCGAGCGCCGCCGCTTCGTCGAGGAGTACGCCGGCAGCAGCCTGGAGCACGTCGGCCACTACTCGTTCGATCCCGGGGTCACCCGCGGCAACATCGAGAACTTCACCGGCGTGGCGCAGGTGCCGATCGGCTTCGCCGGGCCGATCAACGTCCAGGGCGAGCACGCCCAGGGCGAGTTCCTGGTGCCGCTGGCGACCACCGAAGGCACCCTCGTCGCCTCCTACAACCGCGGCATCAAGGTGCTCAACCTCTCGGGCGGCGTGCGCTGCACGGTGGTCGGCGACAAGATGCAGCGGGCGCCGGTCTTCGTCTTCGACTCGGCGCGCGAGGCGCGCGACTTCGCGCTCTGGGTCGACGACCACTTCGACGTCATCCGCGAGCACGCCGAGGCCACCACCAGCGTCGGCAAGCTGCTCGAGATCGACCGCTACCTGTCGAACAAGTTCGTCTTCCTGCGCTTCAACTACTCGACCGGCGACGCGGCGGGCCAGAACATGGTCGGCCGCGCCACCTTCGCCGCCTGCTCCTGGGTGCTCGAGCAGCACGACAACGTGCGCCACTTCTACCTGGAGTCGAACTTCGCCACCGACAAGAAGGGCTCGCAGATCAACGTCATGCGCACCCGCGGCAAGCGGGTGACCGCCGAGGCGGTGGTGCCGCGCGACGTCCTCGAGCAGCACATGCGGGTGGATCCCGAGACCCTGGTCTACCACTCCCACGTGGCGAACGTCGGCGCCTTCCTCTCCGGCGCCAACAACAACGGCTGCCACTCTCCGAACGCGATCACCGCCATGTTCATCGCCACCGGCCAGGACGTCGCCAACGTCGCCGAGTCCTCCGCCGGCATCCTCTACGCCGAGGTCACCCCCGGCCGCGACCTCTACATCTCGCTGACCATCCCCTCGCTGATCGTGGCCACCCACGGCGGCGGCACCGCGCTCCCCACCCAGCGCGAGTGCCTGGAGGTGATGGGCTGCTGGGGGCGCGGCAAGGTGGGCAAGCTGGCGGAGATCGTGGCCGGCGTGGCGCTGGCCGGCGAGATCAGCCTGGGCTCGGCGATCTCGTCGCTCGACTGGGTTTCGAGCCATGAGAAGTACGGGCGGAACCGGTAGCGGATTGGTTGTTTTCCTCCGCAGCACGCGCGCTATAGCTACCGACAGACGAGTAACAATTTGTCGGGGGCTAGAATGGAGTAAAGCGGTGCACCCGCTTGACAGATCCGTACGTGCGGGAATCCTGGAGCAGAACCCATTTCAGAGCCCGCCGTCCTTCGAGAAGCTGGTCGGCGATTTGGCGGGAGCGTCTTCCCGCCGGATCAACGTTCGTCACCGGCTCGTCTATCAGGTCGACGAGCGGGAACTGGTCGTCAAGGTGCTGCGGTTTTGGAGCCACTACGAGTGAGCCGGCCCGGCTTTCGCTAGCTGGCGTCATTCGGTTTCGCACCCGGCTCAGGCGGTGAGCTGCTCGATGCGGTCGAGGGCAGCGCGCAACCGGTCGAGGTCCGAAGGTGGCGGCGGCACCATGTTCGGCCGCCGAGGTGTGCGCTCGGGACGGGAGCGCTTCGCACGCGACAGGTCTCTCGCCGTCGGTTTCCTCCCCGCCGCCTCCACCCACCCGGGCCACGGCTCCCGCTCCTCCTCCAACACGTCGGTCCGCAGCCGCAGCCCGTGCCGCTCCAGCACCGTCCCGAGCTCCCCCTGCCGCGCCAACAGATCCGCCCGCGTCTGGCGATACGCGTGCGCGCAGATGGCCCGGCGGTCGGAGAAGCGGAAGACGTTGGTGAAGAACATCCGGTAGTCGTCGCGGCGGGGCTCGAAGAGGACGACGTCGGCGTCGGGGAACTCGGTCTGGTAGGCGCGGAGGCCGACGTCGAGGCGGGAGTGGATCAGGGTGCGGAGCGCCTGGGCGAGGACCGTGGGCAGGCCGCGGTCGACGAGGCGGCCGCGGCGCAGGACGCCCTCTTCGACGGCACGCACGGTGTCGACCGGCACGATCGGGTTGATCGACAGCAGGAGACGGGCGCCCTCCTCGAGCGCCACCGAGCCGTGCATGGTCTTGAGCAGCACGCCGTCGACGTAATCGCGGCCGTCGATCTCGACCGGCGGGTAGAGGCCGGGGAGCGCCGAGGAGGCCTGGAGCGCGCGGGAGATCGGCACGTGATCGTAGCCGGGGCCGCCGAAGACGGCCGGGGCGGCGGCGTCGAGATCGGTGGCGACGACGCGCAGGCGGCCGGGCAGGCGGCGGAAGTCGTCGCTCCGGCCGGGCTGGGCGAACTGGTCGGCGAGGTAGGCGCGGAGCGGCTCGTTGTCGAAGAGGCCCACCGGCAGGGAGCCGCCGAGCCGCGACAGCACGCCGAACAACCCGCCCTGGCCCGCCTGGCCGACCGCCTCGGCGACCGCGTTGCCGACCAGCCGCGGCAACCCGCCGAGGCGGCCGAGCCACTCGCGCCGCGCCGGGGTGAACAGCGTCTCGGGGCGGAACGGGTTGTCGGTGCGGTCGGGGTCGGCGGTCACCGAATCGACGATCTCTTCGATCGGGATGCCGTTGACCAGGCAGGCGCCGAGGATGGCGCCGGAGCTGACCCCGACGTAGACGTGCAGCCGGTTGAGGTCGAGGCCCTCGATCGCCTCGGAGAGGGCGAGGAGCGCGCCGATCTCGTAGACGGCGCCCTCGGGCGCGCCGCCGGCGAGCGCGAGGCCGATCTGGGGTGGCTCGGAGGACGCGCCGGGCCGGCTCAAGCTCCGCTCTCGCCCGGGCCGCGCTGGCCGCCGCCGGAGGAGGAGCCGCCGGGGCCGGTGGCGGAGCCGGAGCCGGAGCCGGAGCCGGACGCTCCGCCGAAGGTCGACGATCCGCCCGGCGAAGGCGTCCCCGTCGCCGTTCCCGCGCCGCCGCCGACGATCGCCGTCCCCCCACCGCTCTCCAGCCCGCCGCCGGTCGGGCCCACCACCACCGGACCGCCGGCGATGCCGCCCGCCGCCTCCGGCGGCTTCGCGACGACGGTCGGGGGCAGCTTCGGGGCCGGCGTCACCGACGGCGTCATCACATCCGACGCCGTCACCCCGGCGGTCGCCGTCGAGGTCGCCGGCGTGGCGCGCAGCCGGTCGATCTTGTCGGCCAGCTCCTCCACCCGGCGGGTGAGGTCGTGGATCTCGTCGCGGGTGGGCACGCCGAAGCGGCGGAGGATGGCGCCCACCCGCTCGTCGAGCGCGTCGCCGACGCCGCCGGCGGCGCTCTCCGCGTTGGCGCGCAGCTCGTCGGCGGTGGCGCGGGCGCGGTCGCCGGCGCCGCGCAGCGCGTCGAACGGGGTGCCGCGGGTGACCTCCATCTCGCGCCCGCGGTCGACGAGCTGGCGGAACATGCGGTCGCCGCTCTCCTGCGCCGAGGCGAAGGCGCCGAGGCCGGCGAGCCACACCCGGTGGGCGACGTCGAGCACGTCCTGGGGAAGGTCGCGGGGGGTCTTCTTCGGCTCGGTCATCGCGGTCGACTCCTCTCTAGCGCGGGGTCTCGGTGAGGTGCTCCAGGCGTTCGGACAGCCGGTCGAGGCGGGCGGAGAGCTCGGCGAGGTCGCCGCGGGTGGGCAGGTTGGCGCGGTGGAGCAGCGTGTCGACGCCGTGCCGCAGCCTCGCGTCGGCCTCCTCGGCGAGCCGCTCGGCGCTCTCGGCGGCGCGCGACACGGTGCGGTCGACGGCCCGGAACTGGCCGCCCTCCACCCGCCGGCCGCGCTCGACCAGGCGATCGAAGGCCTCTCGGCCGCCGCGCTCGATCTCGCCCAGGGCGCCGAGGCCGGCGAGCCAGATGGTGCGGCCGGCGTCGGCGAGGCGATCGGTGGCGGCGGCGCCGGTGCCGGTCGTCTTCGGCGCGGCATCGCTCACGGCTTCTTCCCTCCCCGCGCCGCCGCCGTGCCGCCCGCGGGGGTCGCGCCGGCGGTGGCCGGGCGGCGGTCGCCCTCGAGGTGCGCCAGCGAGCTCTCCAGCCTCTCCAACTGGCTGCGCAGCCGCTGCATCTCCTCGCGCGCCCGGCGCACCGGAGCCAGGCGGTCGACGCCGGCCTGGACCAGCCGGTCGACGCCGTGCTGCACCTGCTCGACGCCGGTCGACACCGCCCGCTCGCCGAGCCGCACCAGCTCGTGGAGCAGCTCGCTGGGCAGGAACGAGGTGCCGCGGCGTCCCTCGTCGAGGATGATCTGGGTCAGGGTCTGCGAGGTGACGTCGGCCGAGGTGGCGTTGTCGACCACCCGCACCTCCTGGCCCTCGCGGATCCAGGTCGAGATCTCCTCCAGCGAGACGTAGCGGCTCTCTTCGGTGTCGTAGAGCTTGCGGCTCTCGTAGCGCTTGATCAGCCGGATCATGCGGCGTTCCCTCCCGCTCGTCGTCGGCGGACGATGCAAGACGCGCGCTAGGCGGCGCGAATGCCGCACCAAGATACCGCGCTGCGGCATGGAGCGTCAACGCGGATGCCGCATCGCGGCGGACGGGAGGACGCCGACCGGAGCACGACAGCCGTCCGCTCAGCCGGCTCGCGCTTCCCAGCGGACGGCCGCCTCCGCCCGGCGGCAGGCTTCGGCGAGCCGCGCCGCCCCGTCGCGGCGGCCGATCTCTTCGAGCCCGACAGAGGCGAGCGCCAGCACCGCGCCCACCCGGTCGCGCCACGAGCGGCCGCCGCCGCGGGCGCGGTCGAACGCCTCGACCTGCTCGGCGCAGCGGTCGACCAGCTCCGCGGCCCGCGCCAGATCGTCGTCCGGCAGCGGCGGGTCGCCGCGATAGAGGCGCAGACGGCCGTCGGCCTCGCCGAGGCCGAGGAAGGCGCGGAACCAGTCGGCCCGGAAGGCGCCGGTCGCCCCCGTCATCCCGGCGTAATCGGCGATCAGCTCGTCGTGCAGGTGGTTGCGCATCGAGCCGAGGAGGCGCCGCGTCAGGTAGTGCGCCGCCTCGTGGTCGCGGCGCAGCGCCAGGGAGACGTCGCGCCACGCGGCGTCCTCGAGCCCCAGCGCCGCCGCCGGCACGCCGCTGTAATCGCCGTCGGAGAGGAGGAGGAGGCGGTCCTGTTAGAGGTGCTTCTCCGCCGCCGTGGGGAGCCTCCCGAGCCTCTCCCGCGCCTCGCGGGCGCGGCTCCAGTTGACGTAGCCCGAGACCACCGCCGCCCCCTGTGCCGCAGGCACCGGCACCGGCTCGTTGCGATGGGCGAGCGCCTGGACCAGCCGCACGAAGTCGGGACGGTGCCGCGCGACCAGGACCGGGATGCGGCCCGCGGGGGTCGGGTGCAGCTCCAGATCGAGCTCGGCGGGTCGTTCGAGGTCCAGCCCGGACGCCTCGGGAAGCTCGTCCAGCGACCGGCCCTGCCGCGTCGCGGAGCGGTAGGCGTCGGTCTGCGAGACCCCCTCTCGGACCGGAAAGCCGAGCTGCGGCAGCGCCGTCGCGAGCACGGCGTGAACGCCCCGCCGCCTGCCCTCCTCCACCCATCCTGCCCAGCAGGCGACGAACGGCTCGTCGGCCAGCGGCAGGAGGACGCCCTCCTGCACCCGGCCGAGGTCGAACACCGGCCGGAGGTAGGCGCGCAGGCCGGGCGTCGCCGCCGGAGGTGCGTGCCACGGGGGAGACATCATGCTAATTTAACAGGGCGAGCAACGTCGTAGCTGCCGTCGACCGCGATGTCATCGAGCGTCGCCACCACCGCCCTCCTCCGCACCGGCTGCCCCTCGGCGCCGCGCGCGGCCGCTCCTGTGGAGGTGGCGGCGGCGTGAAGCCGGGGAAGAAGAGCGCCGACGGGATCTTTCGCCAGGTCGCGCTCGAGCGGCTGTCGTCGCCGGAGCAGCTCGACCAGCTCGTCCAGGTCACCCGCCCCGGAGGCTGGATCACCCTCGGCGCCTTCACCGTGCTGATCCTCGCCGCCGGCCTGTGGTCCGTGCTGGGCAGCATCCCGATCGTCGCCGCCGGCGAGGGGATGCTGCTGCGCCCGGGCGGCGTCTCCGAGCTGGTCACCCTCGCCGCCGGTCAGGTCGAGGTGGTCCTCGTCGCCCCCGGCGACCCGCTCCACAAGGGCCAGGTGGTGGCGCGGGTGCGGCAGGAGGGATTGCAGCGGGAGATCGAGGAGGCACGGGCGCGGCTCGTCGACGTTCGCGGCGACCGCGCCGAGCTCGCCGCCTACGTCGCCGAGCAGCGCAGCCTGCGCCGCCGGGAGCAGGAGCAACGGCGGGCGAACCTCCAGCTCGGAATCGCCCGTCTGGAGCGCGAGCTGGCGCTGCTCGAGGATCAGGCGGAGGCGGAGGCGACGCTGCTCGAGGAGGGCCTGGTCACCAAGCAGGTGTTGCTCGCCACCCAGCAGCGCCTCAACGCCACCCGCGACGAGCTCGCCGCCCGCCGCCTCGAGCTCGGCGGCTTCGATCTCGTCGACCTCGAGGAGGAGCAGCGCCTCTCCCAGCAGCTCCAGGAGCGCGACCGCGCGATCCGCGACCTCGAGCTCGAGCTCGGCGAGCTACGCGCCAGCCTGGCCGAGAACGTCGAGGTCGTCTCCCCCCACGACGGCCGCGTGCTCGAGCTGATGGCCGACCGCGGCGACGTGGTGCAGGTCGGCGACCCGCTGCTCAGCTTCGAGGTCGCCGGCGAGGAGCTGGTCGCGGTGCTGTTCGTCCCCGCCGCCGAGGGCAAGCGGCTGCGCCCGGGCATGCCGGCGCGAGTGGCGCCGGCCACCGTCAAGCGCGAGGAGCACGGCTACATGGAGGGGGTGGTCCGCCGAGTCGCCGCCTACCCGTCGACCCCGCGCGGCATCCAGCGGCTGCTCGCCAACGAGGCGCTGGTCGAGCGGCTGGTCGCCGAAGGACCGCCGATCCAGGTCGACGTGACGCTGCGGCGCGACCCGGGCGCTCCGAGCGGCTTCGCCTGGACCTCCTCGGGCGGTCCCGACGTCGAGATCAGCAGCGGCACGCTGGCCAGCGGGCAGGTGGTGGTGCGGCGGGAGCGGCCGTTCCGTTGGCTGATCCCCGCGGCGCGGGAGAGCCTCGGCCTGTGAGCCGCCTCCGGCTCCCCTGGCGGCGCCGCAGCCAGCGGCCGCGGCGCGTTCGCACCCCGACGATGCTCCAGATGGAGGCCGTCGAGTGCGGCTCGGCCTGCCTCGGCATCGTGCTGGCGACCTTCGGCCGCTGGGTCTCGCTCGAGGAGCTGCGCCTCGCCTGCGGCGTCTCGCGCGACGGCAGCAAGGCGAGCAACATGGCGAAGGCGGCGCGGCGCTACGGGCTCGTCGCGCGCGGCTTCAAGAAGGAGCCGGCGGCACTGCGCGAGCTCCCCGCGCCGATGATCCTGCACTGGAACTTCAACCACTTCGTGGTGCTCGAGGGGTTCGGCCGCGGCCGCGCGTACCTCAACGATCCCGCCTCGGGCCCGCGCACCGCCAGCGAGGAGGAGCTCGACCAAGCGTTCACCGGCGTGGTGCTCACCTTCGCTCGCGGCGAGGGCTTCACCCGCGGCGGCAGGCCGCCGAGCCTCCTGCGCGGCCTGCGCCAGCGCCTGGCCGGCAGCGGCTCCGCCGTCGCCTTCGTGGTGCTCGCCGGTCTCGGTCTGGTGGTCCCGACGCTGGCCATGCCGGCCTTCGCGAAGGCGTTCGTCGACGGCGTGCTGATCGGCGGCCGCGCCGAGTGGCTGCCGCCGCTGGTCCTGGCGATGACGCTGGCGGCGCTCGTCCTCGGCGCACTGACCTGGCTGCAACAGGTCGGCCTGCTGCGGCTCGAGACACGGATGGCGCTCGGCGGCTCGAGCCGCTTCCTCTGGCACGTGCTGCAGCTTCCGGTCGAGTTCTTCAACCAGCGCTTCGCCGGCGACGTCAGCAATCGAGTGGCGATCAACGACCGCCTCGCCCAGCTCCTCTCCCGCGACCTCGCGGCCAACGCGGTGGCGGCGGCGACGCTCGCCCTCGTCGTGGTCGTGCTCGCCGCCTACGATCCGCTGCTCACCCTGGTCGGACTGGCGGTCGTCTCCCTCAACGTGCTGGCGCTGCGCTGGGTGTCGCGGCGACGGGTGGACGGCAACCGGCGTCTGCTCCAGGAGACCGGGAAGCTCCACGGCACGGCGATCGGCGGCCTCCAGATCATCGAGTCGCTGAAGGCGACCGGCCGCGAGTCGGAGCTCTTCGCCCGCTGGGCGGGCCACCAGGCGAAGGTGGTCAACGGCCGGCAGGAGCTGGAGCGCCACACCCAGCTCCTGGGCGCGGTGCCGCCGCTCCTGGCGGCGCTCAACACCGCGGCGATCCTCGGCATCGGCGGCCTGCGGGTGATGGAGGGCCGGCTGACCCTCGGCGAGCTGGTCGCCTTCCAGATCCTGATGGTCAGCTTCACCGCCCCGGTGGAGAGGATCGTCCAGCTCGGCGGCCGGCTGCAGCTCGTCGAGGGGGACATGAGCCGCCTCGACGACGTGATGCGCTACCCGGTCGATCCCACGGCCGCGGCCAGCGAGCCGCCGCCCACCACCGAGCCGGCGAAGCTCGCCGGGCGCCTCGAGCTGCGCGGCGTCACCTTCGGCTACAGCCGCGTCGAGCCACCGCTCCTCGACGGTTTCGACCTGGTGCTCGAGCCGGGGGCGCGGGTGGCGCTGGTCGGCACCACCGGGAGCGGCAAGTCGACGGTCGCCAAGCTGGTCACCGGCCTCTACGAGCCGTGGGAGGGCGAGATCCTGTTCGACGGGCGGCCGCGCGGCGAGGTCCCGCCGGCGGTGGTCCGCAACTCACTGGCCGCCGTCGACCAGTCGATCGCGCTGTTCGAGGGCACGGTGCGCGAGAACCTGTCGCTGTGGGACTCGACGCTGCCGCTGCCGCGCATCGTCGCCGCCGCCCGAGACGCCGCCATCCACGAGGTGATCGCCGCGCGGCCGGGCGGCTACGACAGCCGGATCGAGGAAGGCGGCGCCAACTTCAGCGGCGGCCAGCAGCAGCGGCTGGAGATCGCCCGCGCGCTCGCCGGCGACCCCACCCTCCTCGTCCTGGACGAGGCGACCAGCGCGCTCGACCCGGCGACCGAGTCGGCGATCGACGGCGCGCTACGGCGGCGCGGCGCGAGCTGTCTGATCGTCGCCCACCGCCTGAGCACGGTGCGCGACGCCGACGAGATCCTGGTGCTCGAGCGGGGCAAGGTCGTCCAGCGCGGCACCCACGACGAGCTTCTGGCGGACGGCGACGGCGCCTACGCGCGCCTGATCGCCGACGGCACGTGAGCCTGCCGGCCCCCCGCCCGGCGCCGGAGCGCCCGCCCGCCTGGGACGAGGAGCTGGTCGCCGGCGGCACGCCGCTCACGCTGGGCGGCAACACCCCCTTTCCCTTGATCGGGCGGCGATCGGCGTGGCGGGTCGAGAGCGGGCGCGTCGAGGTCTTCGCGGTGGCGCTCGGCGGCGGCCGCCCGCTCGCCCGCGTCCACCTGGCGAGCGCCGACGTGGGTTCCTGGCTGTTCGGCGGCACCGCCCGCCCGGCCGCCGCCGAGCTCGAGCTCGAGGCGGTGCCGGCGGCCGGCACCCGGTTGGTGCGCGTGGACGAGGCGGCGCTCGCGGCGGCCGAGTGGCCCGGCGGGCTCGACGAGGCGTTCGGCGTCTGGCTCGACCGCCTCTGCCGCGGCGCGGTACGGCCGCGCCCAGCCCGGATGCCACACGAGCTGGCGCGGGGGGCGACGCTGGACCTGGTGCCTGACGAGGCGGCGCGACCGTCTCTCGACCCGGTGTGGGCGACGGTGACCGGCCGCTGCCGGCTGTGGGGGGACGAGCGGCTCGATCTCCCCGCCGGAGCGCCGCTGCCGCTGCCGACCGCGGCCTGGATCGCCGCCGCCGGCGAGGCGCGGGTCGCCGCCGCCGACGGCCCGCCCTCCGCCGACGTGGCGCTGACGGGCTACGAGCGGCTCCTGGACCTCCTCCTCGTCCACCTGCGGCATGGCGTCGACGCCGGGCAGTCCGCCGAGCGCGATCGCCTGGCCCGCCGTCACGCCGCCGACCGGGCGGCGGTGAGCCGCTCGGCAGCGCGGCTCGCCACCGTGCTCCTACCCCGCCAGGCGGCCGCCGAGACGATCGAACCGGGGGGCGATCCGCTGCACGCCGCCGCCCGGTTGGTCGCCGCCACGGCCGGCATCGAGCTCCACCTTCCCGCCGGCCCCGCCGCGGCGCCGGCGCGCGTCGCCGACGCGCTGAATCTCCTCGGCAGCCGCTCTCGGGTGCGCCATCGCCGGGTGCTCCTGCGCGACGACTGGTGGCGCCGCGACAACGGCCCGCTCCTCGCCTTCCTCGCTCCCGACGACCCGGCGCAGGGCGAGCGGCGGCCGGTGGCGCTCCTTCCGCTCTCGCCGCGGCGCTATCAGTTGGTCGAGCCGGTGGAGGGAACGCGCACCGCGGTCGACGCGGCGCTCGCCGGGCGGCTGACCGGCGACGCCTACATGTTCTACCGCCCACTGCCCGAACGGCCGCTCGGGCCGCTCGACCTGCTCCGCGCGCTGGCCCGCGAAGGCCGCCGCGACGCCGTCGTGATCGTCGCGCTCGGCGCGGTCGGAGGGCTCCTCGCGCTCGCCCTGCCGCTCGTCACCGGCGCCCTCTTCGGCAGGGTCATCCCCAGCGCCGACCGGTCGCAGCTCGCGCAGATGACGCTCGCCTGGATCGTCGCCGCGCTCGGCATGAGCGCGTTCCGCCTGGTCCGTGCCCTCGGCCTCCTGCGCGTCGGCGGCCGCCTCGACAGCACCCTCCAGCCGGCGGTGTGGGACCGCCTGCTGGCCCTGCCGGTCGATTTCTTCCGCCGCTACACGGTCGGCGACCTCGCCGACCGGGCGTTCGGGGTGAGCCAGATCCGGGAGCTCCTCGCCGGCCACGCCGCGACCTCGCTCCTCGGCGCCGTCTTCGCGGTGTTCAGCTTCGCCCTGCTCTTCTACTTCAGCCCGCCGCTGGCGCTGGCGGCGACCGGGGTCGTCGTGCTGCTCCTCGCCGTCGCCGCGACCCTCGGCTGGCTGCAGGTGGTGGCGCAGCGGAGGCTCTTCGCGGTGCGCGGACGGATCGCCAGCCTGCTCTTCGCGTTGATCCACGGCCTTCCCAAGCTGCGCGTGGCCGGCGCCGAGCGCCGCGCCTACGCGCGTTGGGCCGAGCGCTTCGCCGAGCAGCGGCGCCACGACGTCGGCGCCCGCCGCATCGCCATCGCGCAGACCACCTTCCTCGCCGTCTTCCAGGTGCTGGCGCTCGCCGCGCTGTTCGCGGTCGCCGGGCTGTCGGCGCGCGAGGAGCTGCCGGTCGGACGGTTCCTCGCCTTCAACGCCGCCTTCGGCCAGGTGCTCGGGGCGGTGGTGGTGGTCGTCCACCTGCTCCCCGAGCTGCTCACCGCGGTGCCGGTCTACGAGCGGCTCTCCCCGATCCTCACCACCGCTCCGGAGGTCGACGACAGCAAGGCCGAAGCCGGCGAGCTGCGCGGCGAGATCGAGGTCTCGAACGTCACCTTCCGCTACGCCGACGACCTGCCGAACGTGCTCCACGAGATGTCGCTCCATGCCCGCCCGGGCGAGTTCGTCGCCCTGGTCGGACCCTCCGGTTCGGGCAAGTCGACCTGTCTGCGGCTGCTCCTCGGCTTCGAGCGGCCGCGGGCCGGCTCGATCTACTACGACGGGCAGGACCTCGCCGGGCTGTCGCTGACCTCGGTGCGTCGGCAGGTGGGAGTGGTGCTGCAGAACGGCCGTTTGATGGCCGGCACGATCTTCTCGAACATCGTCGGCGACTCCGACCTCGGCATCGACGAGGCCTGGGAGGCGGCGCGGCTGGCGGGGCTCGACGAAGACGTCCGCGCGATGGCAATGGGCATGCACACCATCGTCTCCGAGGGCGCCGGTACCTTCTCCGGCGGCCAGAAGCAGCGGCTGCTGATCGCCCGCGCCATCGTCCACCGGCCGCGCATCCTGTTCTTCGACGAGGCGACGAGCGCGCTGGACAACCGGGTGCAGGAGGTGGTCAGCCGGAGCCTGGAGCGGCTGGAGGCCACCCGCGTCGTCGTCGCCCACCGGCTGAGCACCATCGCGCGGGCGGACCGCATCTACGTCGTCGACGGCGGGCGGGTGGTCGAGAGCGGCACCTACCGCGAGCTCGTGGCACAGGATGGGCTGTTCGCCCGCCTCGCGTCGCGGCAGACGCTGTGATCGCGAGCGGCAAGGAGAGAGCATGCGCAAGGTCCTGTTCGTCTTCGGTCAACTGGCCGACGACGACGTCGAATGGCTGCTGGCGCACGGCCGGCGCCGCCGGCTGGTCGCCGGCGAGGCGCTGATCCGCCAGGGCGAGCCGATCGACGACGTATTCATCGTGCTCACCGGCCGCTTGCGAGTGGTTCTCGGCGGCGAGCGGCGGGAGATCGCCCTCCTCGGCGCCGGCGAGATCGTCGGGGAGATGTCGTTCGTCGACGCGCGGCCGCCGTCGGCGACCGTCGAAGCGGTCGAGCCGGCGCAGGTCTTCGCCGTGCCGCGCAGCCGGCTGGCGGCGCGGCTCGAAAGCGAGCCCGCCTTCGCCGCCCGCTTCTACCGCGCGCTGGCGATCTACCTCTCGACCACCGTGCGCGAGCGCCATCGGATGCTGCTCGCCGGCGGCGTCACCGGGGGTGGCGAGGACGACGCCGACGAGCTCGACGCGACGGTGCTCGACGGCGTGTCCCAGGCCGGCGCCCGCTTCGACCGCCTGGTCAAGAGGGTGCTGGCGTCGTAGGAGGCCACCGATGCCGTGCCCGTCCTGCCAGTTCGAGAACCCGCCGGCGATGCGCTTCTGCGGCCGGTGCGGCACGCCGCTCGAGCGCCCCTGCCCGCGCTGCGGCGCCGCGGCGCCGGCCGGCTTCCGCTTCTGCGGCCAGTGCGGCGGCCGACTCGACGACGCCGGGACGATCGACCCGCCGCGGGAGCGGCCCTATACGCCGGCGCATCTCGCGCACGACGTCCTCGCCTCCCCCGCCGCGGTGGAGGGTGAGCGCAAGCTGGTGACCGTGCTGTTCTGCGACGTCACCGGCTCGACCGAGCTCGCCGAACGGCTCGGTCCCGAGGCGATGCACGCGCTGCTCAGCCGTTTCTTCGAGCTGGCGCTCGCCGAGGTGCACCGCTACGAGGGGACGATCAACCAGTTCCTCGGCGACGGCTTCATGGCGCTGTTCGGTGCTCCGGTCGCTCACGAGGACCATGCCCGGCGCGCGGTCCTGGCGGCGGTCGGGCTGCAGGCGCGCCTCCTCGGCGAGCAGGAGGACCTGGTGCGCGGCCACGGCGCCGGGCTGGCGGTGCGCATGGGGATCAACACCGGCTCGGTGGTGGTCGGCGGCATCGGAGACCGGCTGCGCATGGACTACACCGCGGTCGGCGACACCACCAACACCGCGGCGCGCCTGCAGCAGGCCGCGGCGCCCGGAACGGTGCTGATCAACGAGGCGACCCGCCGCCTGGTCAAGGACCACGTGCGGCTGCGCCGCCTGGCGCCGCTGGTCGTGAAGGGCAAGAGCGAGCCGCTGATCGCCCACCGCGTCGTGGGGCCGAACGGCAAGCGCCGCGCCCACGCCGCCGCCGGACGGCCGCTCACCTCGTTCGTCGGCCGCCGCCGCGAGCTGGCGCTGCTCGAGGAGCTGTGGCGCGAATCGGCGGCGGGACGCGGCCAGGTCGTCGGCGTCACCGGCCCGCCCGGCGTCGGCAAGACGCGGCTGGTGCTCGAGCTGCGCCGGCGCCTCGAGCGGCTCGGCGCCTCCTGGCTCCGCGGCGCCTGCGAGTCGTTCGGGCAGCGGGTGCCCTTCCTGCCGCTCGAGCACATCCTGCGCGACGCATTGCGGCTCGAGGCCTCGCTGCCGCTCGAGGCGGTGGCGCAACGGGTCCGCGAGGCGATCGCGGCGACCGACCTGCCGGTCGACGAGGCGCTCGCGCTGCTCCTGCGCCTGCTCGGGGGTGCCGGCCCGGGCGCCGGCGAGCGCGACCTCCGGCTCGAGCGCCGGCGGTGCCTCGAAGTGCTGCAGCAGGTGCTCCTCGCCTTCAGCCGCCGGGAGCCGCTCGTCCTGGAGATCGAGGACCTGCATTGGGTCGACGCCACGTCGGAGGAGTTCCTCGACCTCCTGGTCGACGCGCTGCCGCGCGCGCCGATCCTGCTTCTGCTCACCTACCGCACGGGCTACGGACCGCGCTGGCTGGAGCGCTCCTGCGCCACCCAGGTGCCGTTGCGTGACTTCGGCCCCGACGAAAGCGTCGCCGTGCTCGCCGGCCTGTGGGGAGAGGCGGAGCCCCCGAGGGAGATCGTGCGCCAGGTGCTCGACCGCGCGAACGGCAACCCCTTCTTCCTCGAGGAGCTCGGCCGGGCGGTGCGCGAGACGGCGACCGCCGGGCGGCAGGAGGAGGTGCCGGAGACGGTGCAGGGCGTGCTCACCGCCCGCATCGACCGGCTGCCCGACGACCACAAGCGCCTGCTCCAGGCCGCCTCGGTGTTGGGGCGGGACTTCCCGGTCGCGGTGCTGGCGGAGGTGTGGGAGGCGCAGCGGCCGCCCGGCGAGCCGCTCGACCCACTGCTCCGCGACCTCCGCCGCTGGGAGCTGCTCCACGAGCTGCCGAGCGTGCGGCCGCCGCGCTACGCGTTCCAGCACGCGCTCACCCAGGAGGTGACCTACCAGGGCCTCCTCTCCGAACGCCGTCGCGCGCTCCACGCCGCCGCCGCTCGAGCCTACGAGTCGATCTACGCCGGCGACCTCACCGCGGTCTACGACCAGCTCGCCCACCACTTCCCGCGCGCCGACGAGCCCGCGCCCGCGGTGCGCTACCTCCAGCTCCTCGCCGATCGCGCCGCCCGCCGCACCGGCTTCGCCGAGGCGGTGGAGGCGCTGAGGGAGGCGATGGAGGTCGCCGAGCGGCTCCCCGAGGAGACCCGCGACCGCGTCGTCGTCGAGCTGGCGATCGAGTCGGCGCGCTGGCTCTTGCCGCTCGCCCGTTTCCCCGAGACCCTCGAGCTCCTCGAGCGACAGGCCGGACGCCTCGCGCGGCTCGCCGACCCCGCCCTGGCCGGACGGCTCCGGTTCTGGCTCGCCCACACCCACAGCTACCTCGGCCATCAGGAGGCGGCGACGGCGGAGGCGCAGCGGGCGATCGCCGCCGCCGCCGAGGCCGGTGACCCGGTCACCGAGGGCAAGGCGCGCTACGTCCTCTCCCGCGACGCCTTCTGGGCCGGCCTCTTCACCCAAGGCTTGGAGCAGGGCAAGCGGGCGGTCGAGCTGCTCCGCCGCGCCGGCGAGACGTGGTGGGAGGGGCAGGCGCACTGGGTCGACGCCTTCCACCACTTCGTCCTCGGCCGGCCCTCCGAGGCATTGGCGACGATGGAGCGCGCCGAGCGGATCGCCGCCGAGCTCGGCGACTACCGCCTCGACCCCTCCTGGAGCACCGGCTATTTCCTCACCGTCCTCGGCCGCTGGGACGAGGGCGTCGAGCACTGCCGGCGCGGGATGGAGCGCGCCCGCGACCCGTTGAACTCCGCGGCCGCGCTGGGCTTCCTCGGCCACGCCCACCTCGCACGCGGCGAGCCCGGGCTGGCCGTCGAGGCGCTCGAACGCTCGGTGGAGCTGCTCGCGACCAGCGGCTTCCTCCAGCTCCGCGGCTGGTTCCTCGCCTTCCTCGCCGAGGCGCACCTGGCGCGCGGTGAGCGGGAGGAGGCGCGGCGCTCGGCTCACGAATCGCTGGCGGTGAACCGGCAGGCGGGCTTCCGGCTCGGCCTCGGGCTGGCCCATCGCGCCCTCGGGCGCCTCGCCACCACGGAGCGGCGCCCCGACGAAGCGGCCCGCCAGCTGGCGGAGGCGCTGACGCTCTTCGAGGGGCTCGAAGCGCCGCTCGAGCGGTGTCGCGTCCACCTCGACCTGGCGCGCCTGGCGAAGCTCCTCGGGCAGCAGGTCGGCGCGCTGGCGGAGCTCGACGCCGCGCGTCGCGCGCTGCTCCGTGCCGAGCCGGCGACGGTCGCCGGACGGGCCGACCTCGACGAGGTCGAGCGCCAGGTCCTCGCCTCCGACGGCGCGCGCGCCGCCACAGGTGGCAGGGACGCCTCCGCCGCTGAGGCTTGAGCGCCTCGATTCGCAAGACGGAGAGTTCGCCTTGACTTAATTCGGGGTGCTCGTATATCTTGGAGTCTCTTGGAGGCGAAAGCGGACGCTCCGGCGCTCTCGGCAGCCGAGGGAGTCGCCGCTTCAGGACCAACCCGTGTCGATCGAGATGGGACTGGCGAAGGGGGCAGGCGCGGTCGGCGGCCGTGCGCCCTTCTCGCCGCCGGCAGAACCGGACGAGCCGGGCGCGGAGAGGATCGCCCGCCACCTCCGCCGCATCGCCCGCGACGTCGAGCGCCGCCTCGGCAGCGCGGAGGGCTCCGAGCGGCGCATCGCGTCGGTTCGCGCCTCCGACGGCCCGCCCACCCCCGACGGCACCTTCGACCTCTACCTCGGCGTCCCGGGGAGCGCCCTCTTCCTCGCCGCCCTCGCCCGGGTCGACGGCTCCTCCGACGACCGCGAGCGCTGCCTTCGCGCGATCGCGCCCCTGCGGCGGAGCGCAGCGCCCCGGGAGGCGCCGCCGAACGGCGCGCTGACCGGCACCGCCGGCGCCGTCTACGCGCTGAGCGTCGTCGCGCACCTGCTCGACGAGCCTTCGCTGCTCGACGACGCACACCGGCTGGCCGACCGCATCGATCTGCGGGCGATCGCCGAGGACCGCTTCCCCGACGTGGCGTGCGGCAGTGCGGGCACCCTCCTGTGCCTCCTCGCCCTCGGCCCGCGACTCGATCAGCCGGGGCCTCGCGGCCGCACCCCGCGCGATCTCGCCCTGCGCTGCGCCGACCGGCTCCTCGTCTGGTGCGGCGAGGAGCGTCGCGTGCGGAGCGGCTTCTCCCACGGCGCCTCGGGAGTGGCCACCGCGCTCGCCCGGCTGGCGGCAGTCACCGGCCGTGAGGACCTGGCGTCGGCGGCCCTCCGACTGCTCGCCCGCGAGCGCGACCGCTTCGACGCGGCGGCGGGTCGCTGGACGGTGTCGGAGCAGGATCCCCTGGCGTCGCCGTGCTCGTGGTGCTTCGGGGCGCCGGGTCTCGCGCTGGCGCGCCTCGCGGTCGCCGAGCACGTCGCCCCGTCCCGCGCCGCCGCCCTGCGCGAGGAGGCGGAGACCGCGCTCGAGCAGACCCTGACGGCGCCTCCCGACGGCGGCCTCGACCACCTCTGCTGCGGCGTCTTCGGCCGCGTCGAGACGCTCCTCGTCGCACACCGCCTGACCGGCCGCCCGGACCTCGCGGAGGGCGCCCGCGCGCTCGCCCACCGGGCGCTCGACGCCGCCGAGGAGGCCGGCGGCTTCCGCATCGACCATCCGAGCCTCGCCGCCTCCTTCTTCCGCGGCGTGGCGGGAATCGGCTATGCCCTGCTGCGTCTCGGGGGCGCGTCGGACCTCCCCTCGCCACTCCATTTCGAAGCTCCGTTCCCGCCATGACCGTCGCCGCCGCCGTCGACGTCACGCTGGCCGATCCGCGGCTGACCTCCAGCATCTACTGCGCGGGCCATCTCGACGAGCTCCTGCACCGCGGCGTCGCACCGCTGTGGCGGGCGAGCCGCGCCGCCGGGGTGGGCGGCTATCTGTGGCTGATGCGCTACGCGCGATGCGGCGAGCACCTCAAGGTGCGCTTCCACGGCTCGCCCCGCGAGGCGGAGGACCTCCGGAGGGCACTGGCCGACGCGGTCGAGGAGGTCTTCGCGCGACTGCCGCCGCCGACGGCCGCCGAGCGCGAGCTGAACGAGCATCTGTTCGCGGTCGATCCCGAGGACCTGGCGACGGAGCCTTACCCCGACCGCACGCTGCTGTGGACCCGCTACCGGCGGTGGCCGGGCACGATGGGTCGCGAGCCGCTGTCCGACGACCTGGGCCTGGCCGCGCTCTTCACCCGGTGCCTCGGGGCGGGTTGCGAGCACGTGCTCGACGAGCTGGTGCCGGACGAGACCGGCCGCTTCCGCCAGTCGCTGCGCACCCGCATCGTCCTCGACCTCCTCCTCTGCGGCCTCTCGACCCTCGGCTTCCCGCCGCGCGAAGCCGCCCGCTACCTGGACTACCACCGCGACTGGCTGATCCTCGGCGGCGGCGGCGAGCTCGACCCGACGCACCGGCTCTTCGCCGCCAAGCTGGAACGCGAGGTCGCCGACCTGGCGCCCTTCGCTGGCGCCTACCGGCGGAGCGCCGAGGAGGGCCCCCAGGCCGTGCTCGCGCCGTGGAGCGCCGCGCTCGGCGACCTCGCCCGGTACACCTGCGAGCTCGCCGGGGTCGACGTGCCCTGGCAGCCGGACGATCCATACGAGCGCGACCAGGTCCTCGCGCCCCTCTTCAAGAGCCTGCACGGCCTGGCCAACCTGGTTCGCGTCGGGCTCTACAACGAGGCCTACCTGTGCCACCTCCTCGGCCGGGCGCTCGCCTGATGGAGACGACGATGCGACCGCAGCCGCTGCTGAGCGCCAACATCTACTGCGCGCAAGCCCTCGACGCGTTGATCGCCGAGGTGATCACGCCGTTCTCGCGGCAGGTGTGCGCCGAGGGCTCCTACCTGTGGCTGATCCGCCACTCGCGGGGCGGCGAGCACCTCAAGGTCCGGCTCCACGCGCCGCCGGCGATCCAAGACCAGGCTCGACGGCTGCTCGAAGAGCAGGTGCGCTCCTTCTTCGCCGCGCTGCCGGCGAACGAGTCGGCGGCGGTGCCGGGCCAGGAGCAGCTCGCGGTGATCGATCCCGAGGACGCGGTGGACAGCCCGTACCCCGACCGCTCGCTCCTGTGGACCACCTACCAGGCAAGCCCGGTGACCTTCGGGGCGCCCATCCTGCTCGAGGATGCGGAGTTCCAGGCCCTCTTCACCCGCGCGCTCGGCGCCGGGTGCCGCATCGCGCTCGACCTCTTCGCGCCGGCGGCGAGCGAGGGCGCCGTGCCGATCGGCAAGCGCCAGAGCCTGGTCTTCAAGCTCGTCGTTCTCACCTGGCGGGCGCTGCCGGCCGCGGCGATCGACCGCGCGGGCTATCTCGACTACCACCGCGACTGGCTGGTGCGCTGGATGCTCGCCCACTCCGATCCGGCGACGACGACGCGCGAGTCGGTGCTCGATCTCTTCGATCGCAAGGCGGCGACGATGGAGGCGTCGGTCGGCGTCCTGGCCTCCGCGCTGGCGCAGGAAGACGACGACGGCGAGGCCGAGGGACCGAACGCCGAGTACCAGCGGGCGATCCGCGACTACTTCCGGCAGGTCCAGGGGTTCCGCGGCGACCCGGCCTACCGGCTCGACCCCTACACCGAGGACGCCGCGTTCCTGCCGCTGTTCAAGGTGCTGCACAACCTCGCCAACGCGATCGGCCTCGGCATCCGGCATGAGGCGTTCACCTATCACCTGCTGAGCCGCGCCGCGCACCGGGAGCCGAAGTGACCGCCGCTCCGATCCTCGTCCGCGTCGCCGGCCTGCCGGCCTCTGCGATCGACTGCTTCTCGAGCCCGGAGCTGCTGCACCGGACCGCGCGGAGGAAGGAGGGCGAGGAGCGGCTGAGGGCCCTGCGCGAATCGCTCGTCGACCTCCTCTTCGGCGAGCTCGCCGCGCAGCCGCCCGAGCTGCGCAAGCTGATGCTCGCCTTGAAACGCGACTGTTTCAATCGGCGACCCCTGGCGCCCAGGACGGAGGACCCGCGCTGGCCGCGGCTCGGTGACGCGCTGCGCGCTCCCCTCGACGAGGCGGTGCGGCTGGAGCGGCAGCTCGGCCACGAAGAGGAGGAGATCCGCGACCTCTGGCGGCGCGAGATCCAGCGCGAGCGCGAAGCGTTGCGCGACGTGCTCGACGACCGCTCGCTGCTCCGCGGCGTCTCGCTCGCCAGTCAGCCGCTGGCGCAGAGGATGGACGCCTTCGAGACGCCGGCCGATCCGCTCCGCCCGAACCGGAAGCAGCGCAAGCTCGAGCAGAGCCTGTTGCGCTACGTCAGCCGCGCCGCGGTCAAGCTGTCCCCCTACTCCACCTTGACGCGGGTCGGCCTGGGGACCGTCGCCGCGCGGGAGGGCGACGGGTCCCTGGCCTTCGTCGGCGGCGACTGGGAGGAGACCTCGCTGCTGCGGATGCGCCGCTACATCGCGGATCAGATCGCGATGGTGCTCGCCTACTCCCCGGCGCTTCGCGGCGAGGTCCGCCTTCGCCTCAACGACACCCTGGAACGGCTGCCTTCCGGGCAGCTCCAGCTCCTGCGCCCGCTGCTGCTCCGCCACGACGAGGAGGCGGGGCAGCTCCGTTACGCGCGCATGTCGCTCGCGCGCCTGGCGCTCACCGGCCCGGTCTTCGAGCGTGTCCTGGAGGTCCTCGAAGCGGCGCCGGAGGGCCTCCGCCTGGACGAGATCTGCGACCGCTGCCAGGCGTCGCCGTCCGCCGCGGGCGGCGACGAGGACACGAGGCGCGAGGAGATCGAACGCCGCGTCGGCGCCCTGCTCGGCGCCGGCGTCGTCCTGCCCGAGCCGGCGTGGAAGTCCGAGGACGTCCACCTCGAGCGAGCGATCGCCGAAGGGCTGTCCGGAACCGACCCGGCCGTCGTGCCCGCCTCCCTCACCGAGAGCGTCGTCCAATTGGTCGAGCGCGAGTCGGCGTTCGCGTCGAACGGCCAACCGACACTGCGCTCGCTCGAGGAGCTCAACTCGCTGATCCACACGGTGTGGGACGAGAGCTGCGCGTTGGCCGAGAGCCAGCTCCGACTCCAGTTCCCGGCCGGCGAGAAGTACAACTTCTACGAGGACGTCTTCCTGAGCTCCGCCGAGCCGTGCCAGGAGATCGCGCAGCTCGACCCGACGGCAGCCGACCAGCTCCTCCTGGTCGGCGACGCCCTCTGGCACTTCACCGACTTCTACCAGCCGCGGCGCGAGCTCCTCCTCACCCTCGACCGCCTCATCGAGGAGCGCTGGGGAGAACGCGCCAGCGTGCCCTTCCTGCAGCTCTTCCAGGAGGCCCAGGAGCTGTGGAAGGACTTCGTCCTCTTCAAGTACGACCAGCGCGAGTGCTTCGATCCCCTCGACAGTCCGGGCATCGAGGCGCTGCTCGAGACCCGCGAGGCGCTCCGCCACGAGCTCTTGGAGCTCTCGCGGAGCGAGGTCCTGCCGCTCGACCGGCTGCTGGCGATCCGTGACCGCATCCCGCCGGAGCACCTCTCCGAGCTGGGGGCGTGCCTGTTCGTGCAGCCGCTCGACCGCTCGGGGCGGCGCTGGGTGCTCAACCGGCTGTTCGAGGGCAGCGGACGCTACAGCAGCCGCTTCTCCTCGCCGATGCCGGCCACGGTGCGCCGTCACTACCTCGCCCACTTCATCCGTTCCGCGCGGCGGCACCGCGCCGCCGGCGGCAGCGAGATCGTGGACGTCCTCTACGGGCGCGACAACACGGTCAACCTCCACCATCCGCAGACGGAGAGAGTGCTGGTCATCCCGGGAGAGTCGACGCGGCTGCCCCGCCACCGGCGGCTCTACCTCAAGGACCTCCGTGTCGAGCGGCAGCCCGGCCGCGGCGTCCCCGTCCTCACCGACGGGCGCGGCCGCCGCCTCCTGCCCTGCTACTTCAGCGCCATCAACGACATGTACCTGCCGGTGGTGGTCAAGTTCCTCTCCGCCTTCGGACCCTCCTCCGGAGCGGGCAAGGCGATCTTCCCGTGGCGCACCGAGCAGCGGCGAGGGATCACGGTCGCCGCGCCGCTCGAGGCCGGTCCCCTGCTCCTCCGGCGGCGGCGGTGGATCTTCCGCGCGTCGGCGCTGCCCCAGGCGCACGGCGACGCCGTCGACCGCTTTCTCGCCCTCGACGGGTGGCGCGGCGAGCACGGCATTCCCCGGCAGGTCTTCCTCATCGAGAAGATCGACGAGAACGAGACCGGCCAGCCGGTCTTCAAGCCGCAGTTCATCGACTTCGGCTCACCGCTCCTTTGCGACGTGTTCTTTTCGCAGCTCCGCTCTCCGGAGCAGGAGATCACCCTCGAAGAAGCTCTCCCGACCACCGACGCCTATCCAGCCGACGCGGCAGGGCGACGCTGGGCGGTCGAGCTCGTCGTGGAGAGCCTGTCGCTCTCGCACCTGTCGACCCATCGTGCCCCTTCCACGCTGAGGCGGCGCCTCGACGCCCGCGACGAGGCGTCACCCCATGAGATCTGAGCTCGCGAGTTCCTCCTCCCATTCCGGGAGCGAGGTGTTCAACGAGGGAGAATCCCTCGTAAGGAGAAGAGAGATGTCGAAGAAGAAGGACGAGCTGGAGAAGATCGAGGAGCTCGACGTGCAGGGTCTGTCGGACGAGGAGCTCGAGTCGGTCGCCGGCGGCGCCGAGGCGGCCACCGACGTCGTGTCCTGTTCCTGCTCCTGCTGTGCGGCCACCGCGACGAATCAGACGCAGTCGCCCTCGCTGGATCCCAGCGGCGGCTAGCGAGCACGGCGATGGACCGCCCGGCCGAGAGCGCCCCAGCTCGCGGCCGGGCGGCCTTCTTTCGGCGGCGAAGAGAATCCCATGCCAGCCACCGAGACCCTGCGCTGGTACTACTTCATCCCCCGCTGCGGCGGCGAGGGGCAGCGCTGGTTCGTCGACTATCACGCCTCCCGGTGCATGCAGTTGACGGCCGATCTCGATCGCGCCCTCGTCCTGCTCCGCACGCAGAGGGTGAACGAGGGTTGCGTGCTGCTCGACCGCTGCGAGGCGCGTCTGGACGCGATGCGGCAGGCGCTCGCGCCCGCGGTGTTGAAGGTCGCCGAACGCTGGTACTTCAGCACCGTGGCCTACTACTGGTACGTGGTCGGGGACGCTCCCCGGGCGCTCCTCTTCCTGCGGCAGGCCGAGGAGGCGCTGGTCGCGGCGATCGACCGCGCCGGTTTCCTCGTCGTCCTCGCCGGCGCGTGCTGCGAGTTCGAGCTCCACCGGGCGCGCGTCGCCCGCTCGGTGGGTGACTGGCCGACCATGCGCGAGCACCTCGAGGGCGGACGCGCGATGGTCGAGAACCGCCGCCCCCTGTGCGAGCTCGACGGCGGGACGGCGATCCACTTCCGCGACTACGACGGGTTCTTCCGCACGCTTCGGCCGCGAAGCGAAGAGGAGCGAGCGGCGATCGCGCAGCTCACCGACGCCGGGGTGCGCGCCCGCGGCTTCGAGCTCCACGCCCGCCGGGTCGAGCTCCTGCCGAACGTCGTGGTGCCGTTCCAGGCCACGGAGCTCTGATGCTCACCGGGCCCGCGACCCTGCCCTCGGCGGTGAAGCTCGGCGCGAGCTGCTGGATCTCCTACAACCTCTACACGTCGTCGGGGGACGAGGCGCTGCGCGGGGTGATCGCTCCCGCCGTCGCCGACCTCCTCCGCCGGCGCTCGATCCGCGGCTTCTTCTTCGTGCGCTACTTCGACGAGCGAGGGCCGCACCTCCGAGTGCGCCTCGACGTCGCGGAGTCTCGGCTCGAAGAGGCCGACGCCGCCTTCGTGGCCGGTGTCCTGTCGCGGCTCGACGCGCCGACGCCCGGCGATCGCCTCCTGCCCTCCGAGATCGAGCTGGAGGTCGAGCGCTACGGCGGCCCCGCGGCGCACCTCGCCGCGCTCGATTTCTTCTGTCTCTCCAGCCTCCACGCCCTGGAGCACGTCCGCCGCCACCACGCGGCGAGGCCCGTGCAGCGCCTCAAGCTGGCGACTTCGCTCCTGCTCTGGCAGGCGTTGGGGTTCGCCCGCACCGTCGAGGAGCTGCGGGCGCTCCTCGACTACTTCAGCGGCTGGCGACCGGCGCTGGCGGCGGTCGTCGCCAAGGCCGACGAAGCCTTCGACCGGCACCCCGAGGGCTGGTGCGAGCTCCTTCACCGGGCGATCCGCATCGCCGACGAGGCCGCCGAGAGCGCGGCCGGCGACCTCGGGTCGGCGGGGGCGATCTTCACCGCCTCCCGCGGCCTGTCCCGGCAGACCGAGGAGGTGCCGTCCGCCGCCCGCGCCGAGCTCGCCCGCAGCCAGATGCACATGACCGCCAACCGCATCGGTCTGAGCAATGCCTGGGAGATCTACCTCTCGCAGATCCTCTGCCGGAGCGCGGCCGCCGCCGAGGCCGCCGATCCCGCGTTCCTCCCTGGCCTCGAGCGCCGTCTGAGCCACTGGCGAAGCCAGGCGCACCCGGCGGGAGCGGTCGCTCTCGCCGAGCTCGTCGCCGACGGCCTCGCCCGCTTCGCGGCGGGCTGGCCGTCGAGATAGAGCAGCTCTCAGTCGGCCCTCATCTCGCGCACGGCGTCGATCGAGCGTGCCCGGGCTGCCGGGATCCAGCTCGCCAGGAGGCCGATCAGGGCGACGGCGACGACCGCCGCCGAGAAGACGATCGGCTCGCTCGGCGTCGTCGCGTAGAGCTGATGGCGGAGCAGCCGGCTACCGAGGAGCGCCGCGAGCAGGCCGACGGCGAGCCCGAGGCCGAGCGTGCGCGCCGAATCGCCCAGCACCAGCCGGGCGAGCTGGCCGGGCAGCGCTCCCAGCGCGATCCGGACCCCCATCTCCCGCCGGCGCGAGACGACCGAGTAGGCCAGCACGCCGTAGATCCCGATCGAGGCCAGGAACACGGCGGTCGCCGCCAGAGCGGTGAGCACCGAGGCCGCGAAGCGTTGCCCTGCCGTGGTGGCGGCGATCCGCCGCTCCATCCAGTCGAGGCTCAGCGAGGCGTCCGGGGCGACGCGCCGCACGATCTCGGACATGCGGGAGGCGAACGCGGCGGACGGCTCGCCCTCGCCCCGCACCGCCACCTCGAGCGTCCTTCCGAGCAGCGGACGTTGCGCCAGCGCGACGTAGTACTCGAGCTGCGTTCCGGGATCGCTCCGCCAGTGCCTGGCGTCCTCGACCACGCCGACCACGGTCAGCGCGTGGTCCGGATAGGGATCCATGCCGTCGATGCGGAAGCGTTGGCCGAGCGGGTCGCGGCCGGGCCAGGCGCTCTCGGCCAGGCTGCGGTTGATCACCGCGGCGTGCGGCGCGCCGGCGGCGTCGCGACGGTCGAACAGGCGGCCGCGGAGGAGCGGGATACGCAGGGCCTCGAAGTAGCCCGCATCGGCGATCCGATAGTGCGCCAGCGGCACCTCGGAGCCGCCTTCGGTGCGCAAGGGGCCGACGAACTGACCGGCGGCCAGCGGCAGGTGGCTGGCGACGCCCGCCGCCGCGACGCCCGGCGCGCGCGAGAGCTCGTCGACGATCCGCGCGTAGGTCTCGACGATGGCCGTCGGGTCGCCGCTCGCGAGATCGACGCCGACGGTCAGCACCCCCCGCGGCTCGAAACCGACGTCGGTGGTGACGATCCGCCAGAGGCTGTGGACCAGCAGGCCGCCGCTCGCCACCAGGACCAGCGCCGCGGCGACCTGGCCACCGACGAGCAGCCGCCAGACCAGCGACCGGCCGCCGCCGGAGCGCGACCACCCCACCCGCTCCCTGAGGTCGATGCGGGCGCCCCGGCGGAGGAGCGAGAGCGCGGGGAGCAGCCCGAAGAGCAGCACGCTCAGGGCGCTGACCCCGACCACGAAGAGGAGGGTGCGGCCGTCGACCGCGACCTGATCGAGCCGCGGGATGGGCGTCGCGGCGCGCCGCAGCAGCCGCAGGCTGGCCCAGGCGAGCGCCAGCCCCGGGACGGCGCCGATCCCGGCGAGCACGGCGTTCTCGGCGAGCAACTGGCGGAGCAACTGCCAGCGGCTGGCGCCGAACGACGCCCTGATCCCCAGCTCCTGGCGGCGAGCCACTCCCCGCGCCAGGAGCGTGCTTCCGACGTTGACGCAGGCGATCAGGAGGAGCAGACCGGAGGCCGCTGCCAGCAGGACCAGCGGCCGTGCGGCGCCGCCGACCATCCAGCTCTTGAGCGGCTCCATCGCCACCGCCACGGCCGTCGTCTCGGCCGGGAACTCCTTGGCGACGCGGGCGGCGATCTCGTCGAGCACCCTGTCGGCGGCCTCGGCATCGGCGCCCGCGGCGAGCCGGCCGACCACCGGCAGCACGTGGTTGCCGCGGACGGTCCACGGGACCGCCCGCTCGAGCGGGAGCCACACGTCCGCGTCGAAGAGGATCGAGAAGCCCGGCGGTGCCACACCGACGACGTCGAAGACCTCCCCGGCCACCTCGACTCGGACCTGGCCGAGGTCCTCCGGCGCACCGAGAGCGCTCGCCCACAGGCGATGACCGACCACCGCGACGGCGGCGGCGCCCGGCCGGTTCTCCTCCGGCCGGATCCAGCGCCCCCTGAACGGCGCCACGCCGCCGACCAGGAAGAAGTCGCCGGTGACGCTCGACGAGCTGGCGCGGATCGGGCCGCTCGGCGCCCGCACGGTCACCGTGTCCGGCGGGGTGACGGCCGCCATCGCCTCGAAGTGTCGAGCCTCCCGCCGCCAGTCGGCGAAGTTCGGGTAGGAGGCCCACGCCGCCTGGCCCTCGCGATCCGCCTCGCGGAGCAGCATCAGGCGGTCGGAATCGGGAAGCGGCAGCGGCCGCAGCAGCACGCCGTCGACGAGGGTGAACATCACCGTCGTGGCGCCGATGCCGAGGGCGAGCGTCAGGGTGACGAGGCCGCTGACGCCGGGCGCCCGCACCGCCGCGCGCAGGCCGAGCCACAGGTCGCGTCGCAATCCGCTCATGGAGGACCTCCCGCACCGACCGACCGTGGGAGCGTGAACCGGGCCGGGTCGTCCCGACAGCCGGCGCGCCCGAAGGTCGAGCGCGCAGACGACCGCAGGAGCTGAACCATCAGGTACGCCTTGGCCTCGGGAGCGCGGCCGGGTACCGCGATCAACTTGACATGGCTCAGAGCGCGCGCCACCGCGTCGCCGAGACCGGCGCCGTCAGGCCAACGCGGGCAGGCGCTCCAGAGAGTTTCGGCGCCGGTCCAGTCGGAGAGGGCGTCGCGTTCCTCCGGACGACAGAGGCCGGCGGCGACCAGGCCGTCGAGCAGCGTCCGCCAGCGCGGTTCCCGCCGCGGAAGCCGCCGGAAGGAGCAGTTGACGCCGAAGCGCGGCCGGACCTCCTCTCCGACGTCGAGCGCGAGATGGTGCGGCTCGGCGTCGGCGGTCAGCGGCCGGAGCTCGCCGACGGCGCGGCCGGCGTCGGCGCCGGCCAGCCGCTCCACCAGGCGCCGTACGGCGTCGAAGCTCAGGCCACCGATCTCGATCCGCTCCGGCCGACCCGGACGGGAGAGCATCGAGAACGCGTAGCGCGTCCGCGCCCCGCGCGGCAGCGCCCGCAGCGCCCGTTCCAGCGCGCGCCGATGGGAGGCCGGGATACGGCGTCCCGCGAGGGCCGCGAAGAGGCCGCTCGCCAAGGGATCGGGCGCTTCGGGCGCGAGGTCCGCCGCGGCGCTCGGCAGCGGCAGCCCGCCCCCGGCGCCGGGCGCGCCGTCGAGGTCGTACTCGAGCCACAACCAGCGGACACCGCGCCAAGCGCCCCGTCGGCCGCCGCACGCGAAGCGGGTCAGGTGGGACGGCAGGGCGGCGGCGGGGAGCCGTCGCGCCGTGGAGCGATCCAGACGGATCGAGAGGTCCACCGGCGCCTGGCCGGAGCGGCCGAGCCGCAGCTCGAGCGCCGCCAGCGCGTCGAGCGGCAACTCGGCGGCGGCGGCGGCCAGGCGACCGAGCGCCGGCAGACCCGCCAGAGTCGGCCGCAGCCGGTCTTCGACGAGTGGCAGGAGCTCCGAGAGGCGGCCTTCCGACGCCGGCGAGAGTCGGCCCGCGGCGACCGCCTCAGGTTCCCCCACCACCGGTGCCGCCGCTGCCCGTGCCGCCGGTGCCGTCGGTGCCGTCGGTCCCGCCGGTGCCGGTGCCGGTGCCGTCGCCGTTCTCGCCGGTGCCGTCGTCGTCCCAACCGCCCGCCACCTGCTCGAGGTCCTCGTCCTCGAGCTCCTCGCGGCGAGCGAGGAGCTCCACGGCCTCGTCGGCGTCGAGCCGGTAGCCCAGCTCGGCCGCGCGGCGACGCCAGAGGTCGGGATCCTGCCGAACGGCGGCCAACTCGCGGGCGACGTCTTCACGGGCCGCCAGGTCGATCACCAGACGCCGTGCTTCGGTCCTCGACATTCTTCACCTCCTCTTGGCGTCGAGTTTAACCGAGAACGCTCGGCCGTGCCGCGACGCCCGAGGGGCCGGCCGCCCTACCGCGTGTACGACTCCAGCTCGCTCCAGGTGTCCTCTTCGATCACCTTCTTGACGTCGATCATGAAGCGGTCGGCGTCGGCGCCGTCGACCACGCGGTGGTCGTAGCTGATCGAGAGGTAGCACATGGTCTTGATCGCGATGGTGTCGTTGCCGTCCTCGTCGCTGGCGACGATCGGGCGCTTCTCGATCGTGCCGACGCCGAGGATCGCCACCTGCGGCTGGTTGATCACCGGGGTGCCGAAGAGGCTGCCGAAGACACCCGGGTTGGTCACCGTGAAGGTGCCGCCGCGGAGCTCGTCGGGGCCGAGCTTCTTGCCGCGGGCGCGGTCGGCGAGGTCGTTGGCGGCCTTGGTCAGGCCGGTGATCGAGAGCTGGTCGGCGTCCTTGATCACCGGCACCAGGAGCCCGCGGCCCGGGATGTCCACCGCCATGCCGATGTTGATCGCCTTCTTGTAGACGATGTTCGCGCCGTCGACCGCGGCGTTGACGTTCCGGTGCTTCTTGAGCGCCGTCGCCACCGCCTTGAAGATGAACGGCATGTAGGTGAGCTTGGTGCCGTTGGCCTGCTCGAAGCCGCGCTTGGCCCGCGCCCGCGCCCGCGCCACGCGCGAGAAGTCGACGTGGAAGACGGTGGTGACGTGCGCCGCGGTGTCCTTCGAGTAGCGCATGTGGGCGGCGGTGATCTGACGCACCTTCGACATCGGCTCGATCTCCACCTCCTCGCCCTCGACGTAGGCGGGGACGTGGAAGTCGGCGATCGGCGAAGCGCCCGACGGCTTGGCGGCGGCCGGGGCCGGGGCGGCGGCGGTGGCGGCGGCCGGCGCGG
>DATABP010000706.1:0-1787 GCA_036259515.1 Thermoanaerobaculia bacterium
CATCATCAGGTACATGTGACGCCAGGAGGGGTGGTTCTCGGTGGTGGTCAGCGAGGCCGGGTCGCGGAGGAGGAGGTAGACGGTGTAGGCGCCCCAGAGGGTGAGGACGGCGCCCAGGCCGGTGAGGAGCCAGGGGTCGCCGGTGAGGATCGGGTGGGCGGGGTCCTGGGGGTCGGGGAGGAAGGCGCCCAAGGGGATGAGCAGCCAGGGGAGGACGAAGAACGGGCTGATGATCCACGCCGCGCGCTCGACGCCGTGGACGATCGGCAGCGTGCGGCAGCCGCCGGCGAGGTCGCCCTCGATGTCGGCGAAGTCCTTGGTCGAGGCGGCGCCGACCAGGAAGAGGCCGAAGACGGCGCCGATGAACCACGGCTCGACGTGCCACAGCGGGGCGACCATCGTCCAGCCGGCCACCTTGAGCAGCACGCCGCGCGGCACGGCGATGGTCAGGTTGGCGGCCATGCCGCGGGTCTTGGTGCGCCCCAGCGCCGGCGCCGAGTAGACGAAGGTGAAGACCATCCCGGCGAGGTAGATGAAGAAGGTCTGGTGCCAGGCGAGCGGGGCGAAGAGCTTGGCGGCCCAGGTCTCGTAGGGGTAGACGACGACCAGCCAGGTGGGGACCAGCGCCAGGGCGTAGGAGATCCAGGTGAAGGCCCACGCCTCGCGCATCGTCAGCTCGCCGGTGACCAGCGGCCGCTTCGGCTTGTTGAGGCGGTCGATCTCGAGGTCGTAGACCTGGTTGATCGCGTTCGACGCCGCGTTCATGAAGCTGGCGCAGAGCGAGCCCAGGGTGACGGTGAGGATCACCGAGAGCGTCAGCCGCGCCTGGGGGTCCGGGTTGTGGACCGAGCCGAAGGCGCAGACGGCGCCGGAGACGATGCCCATCAGCGGCGGCAGCAGGGTGAAGGGGCGCGCCAGCCGGCCGTAGAGCTGGAGCTTGGTCGCCGGGCGCTCGGGGGCGGGGGCCGCCGGCGGCGCGGCGGGCTCGTTGCGGGTCATCGGGTGCTCTCGGAGGACGAGTGCTCTTGGAAGGAGAGGATCAGCCGACCAGCGGCGCCAGGGCGGCGGCGGCCAGCGCGCCGATCAGGGTGTTGAGGAAGTTCATCGCCTCGTTGTCGAGCCAGCCGCGGCGCTCGACGGTGGCGCCGAGCACGCTCTCGAGCGTGGTGCCGAGGAAGGCGGCGACCGCCACCACCGCGGCGCCGGCCCACGGGAAGAGGCCGAGGGCGGCGCCGAGGCCGCCGAGGAGGAGCGACGCCGCCACCCCGGCGAGCGTGCCCTCGAGCGACACCGCGCCCTCGGTGCCGCGCGGCACCGGGCGGAAGGTGGTGACCAGGTACGTGCGCCGGCCCCAGAGCTGGCCGATCTCGCTCGACACGGTGTCCGCCGCGGCGGTGGCGAAGGCGCCGGCCAGCGCGAGCAGGAAGAGGAGGCCGTAGGGGGTGGTCGCCGCGAAGACGCCGCAGGCCACCGCCACCGCGGTGTTGGCGAGCGCGTGGCGGGCGCCCCGCCGGCCGCCGCCCTCCTGCGCCAGCTTCGCCTCCGCCTTCCTCCGGTAGCCGAGCTTGGTGGCGCCCGAGCCGAGGACGAAGAAGACGAGCAGCAGCAGGTAGCCGCGCCAGCCGGCGAAGGCGTAGAGGGTGGTGCCGAGGAGGAACCCGGCGACGGCGCCCGAGACGTCGACCGTGCGCGCCGCGTAGCCGGCGACGGCGAGCGCCGCGTTGACGCCGGCGCCGATCGTCAGCGCCGCGGCGAACCCGGGCTCGCCGACCACCCCCCAGCCGCCG
>DATABP010000707.1:0-5227 GCA_036259515.1 Thermoanaerobaculia bacterium
GGCGAGGCGCTGGCGGTCCTCGACTCGATCGAGCTCGGCGAGGCGCGCGCCGCCTACCTCGGCGCCCGCGCCCGCCACGAGGTCGCCGCCCGCGAGCTGGATCGCGAGCGCTCGCTCGCCGCCGAGCGGATCGCCACCGAGCGGGAGGTGCTGGCGGCGGAGGCGTCGGCGCGCGAGGCGGCGGCCGACCTCGCCGCCGGCCGCGAGCGGCTCGAGCTCCTCGGCCTCTCCGCGCGCGAGATCGCCGCCCTGACCTGGGACGACCCCGGCGCCTCGCGGGTCTCGGTGCGGGCGCCGTTCGCCGGCCGGGTGGTCGCCAAGGAGGCCACCCGCGGCGAGCTGGTCACCCCGGAGCGCAACCTCTTCACCGTCGCCGACCTCTCGCGCGTCTGGGTGTGGCTCGACGTCTACGAGCGCGACCTCCGCCACGTGCACCCCGGCGAGCGGGTGGAGGCGACCTTCGAGGCCTGGCCGGGCGAGACCTTCCGCGGCGAGATCGCCTACGTCGCCGACCAGGTCGACCCGGCGACCCGCACGGTGCGGGCGCGGGTCGACCTGCCGAACCCCGACGGGCGCCTCAAGCCGGGGATGTTCGCCACCGTGGAGATCGCCGGCTCCGGCGGCGAGGAGGCGGCGCCCGCCCTCGCCGTGCCGCGCGCCGCGGTGCAGCGCGACGGCGAAGGGTCGATCCTCTTCGTGCGCACCGGGCCCGGCCGCTTCGAGCGCCGCGAGGTCGAGATCGGCCGCCTGGGCGACGAGCACGCCGAGGTCCTCGCCGGCGTCGCCCCCGGCGAGGAGGTGGTCGTCCGTGGCGCCTTCCTGCTCCGCTCCCAGGCCGCCGGCGACGAGCTCGGCGGCGGCCACCACCACTGAGGCGGAGAAGCGCCGATGATCCGCCGCCTCGTCGACCTCTCCCTCGACCACCGCCTGGTGGTGGTCGCGCTGTGGGCGCTGCTCGTGGCGCTCGGCGTCCGCTCGGCGCTGCGGCTGCCGATCGACGCCGTGCCCGACGTCACCAACGTCCAGGTGCAGGTGCTCACCGAGAGCCCCGGCCTCGCACCCGAGGAGGTCGAGCAGTTCGTCACCTACCCGGTGGAGACGGCTCTCTCCGGACTGCCGCGGGTCGAGGACCTGCGCTCGCTGACCAAGTTCGGGCTCTCGGTGGTCACCGTCGTCTTCGCCGAGGGCACCGACGTCTACTGGGCGCGCCAGCAGGTCTCGGAAAGGCTGGCCGCGGCGCGCGAGGAGATCCCCGAGGGCTACGGCGAGCCGCAGCTCGCACCGATCACCACCGGGCTCGGCGAGATCTACCAGTTCGAGGTCGCCGGCACGCCGCGCTGCGCCCGCGGCGCGCCCGACACCGACGCCTGCTGGTCGCTGATGGAGCTGCGCTCGATCCTCGACTGGATCGTCGCGCCGCAGCTCCGCACCGTGCCCGGCGTCGTCGAGGTCAACGCCTACGGCGGCGAGGTGAAGACCTACCAGGCGACCGTCGATCCCGAGCGGCTGGCGGCGCACGGGCTCGGAGTCGCCGAGGTGGTCGAGGCGATCCGCGACAACAACCTCAACGCCGGCGGCGGCACCCCGGTCTACCTCGCCGACGTCGCCGACCTCGAGCTGGCGCCGCTCCTCCGCCAGGGCGCCGTGACCCGCGACGGCGAGGGGGAGATCGTCGCCGGCCTGGTGCTGATGCTCGCCGGCGAGAGCTCGCGCGCCGTCGCCGCCCGGGTGGAGGCCGAGGTCGCCGAGGTCGCGCGCACGCTGCCGCCCGGGGTGTCGATCGACGTCTACTACGACCGCTCCGAGCTGGTCGACCGCACGCTGCGCACCGTCGCCACCAACCTCGTCGAGGGCGGCCTCCTCGTCGTCGTCGTGCTCCTGCTCCTGATCGGCAGCCTGCGCGCCGGCCTCCTGGTGGCGGCGGTGATCCCGCTGTCGATGCTCGTCGCCTTCATCGCCATGCGCTGGGCCGGCGTCTCCGGCAACCTGATGAGCCTCGGCGCCATCGACTTCGGCCTGATCGTGGACGGCGCGGTGGTGGTGGTCGACAACGTGCTCCGGGCGCTGCGCGAGCGGCGCGACGAGGGCGCCGTGCCGGCGCTCGAGAAGGTGCGCGCCGCCACCCACCAGGTCGCCCGGCCGGTGGTCTTCGCGGTGAGCATCATCATCCTCGTCTACCTGCCGATCCTGGCGCTCCGCGGCATCGAGGGAAAGACCTTCCGGCCGATGGCGCTGACCGTCGTCTTCGCGCTGGCGGCGTCGCTCCTCTGCGCGCTGACCCTGGTGCCGGCGCTGGCGAGCTGGCTCCTGCCCGGCGCGAAGGTGCGCGAGCCGTGGCTCTACCGCGCGCTCGCCCGCCTCTACCGGCCGGCGCTCGACGCCGCGATGGCCCGCCGCGGCCGCACCTTCGCCGTGGCGGCCGCCGTCTTCGTCGCCAGCCTGGCGGTGGCGCCGTTCCTCGGCGCCGAGTTCCTCCCCACGCTCGACGAGGGCGCCATCGCCATGCACATCCAGCGGCTGCCGTCGATCTCGCTCGAGCGCTCGAACGAGGTCAGCCTGCTCGCCGAGCGGGTGATCCGCGAGGAGTTCGCCCCCGAGGTGGAGACCGTCGTCTCGCGCACCGGCCGCCCGGAGGTGGCGCTCGACCCGATGGGGGTGGAGATCGGCGACACCTTCGTGATGCTGCGGCCGAAGGACGACTGGCGCTTCGACGACAAGGAGGCGCTGGTCGAGGCGATGGAGGCCGAGCTCCTCGCGCAGGTGCCCGGCGCCCGCTTCGCCTTCACACAGCCGATCGAGCTGCGCTTCGCCGAGCTGATCGCCGGCGTGCGCTCCGACGTCGCGATCCACCTCTACGGCGACGACCTCGACCTCCTGCGCGCCAAGGCGGACGAGATCGCCGGCGTGCTGCGCGACGTGCCGGGCGCCGCCGACGTCGCCGCCGAGCAGGTCCAGGGGCTGCCGCGGCTGCGCGTCGTCGTCGATCGGCAGGCGATCGCCCGCTACGGGCTGTCGGCGGCCGACGTCTTCGCGGTCGTCGAGGCGCTCGGCGGCATCCGGGCCGGCACGGTGCTCGAGGGCGCCATGCGCTTCCCCCTCCAGGTGCGCTTTCCCGAGCGGGTGCTGCGCGACCCGCTGGCGATCGGGGCGCTGCGGGTGGCGGCGCCGCCGGCGGTGCCCGGCGGTCCGCCGCGCACCATCCCGCTCGACCAGCTCGCCACCCTCGAGGTGGTCGAGGGCCCGGCGCAGATCAACCGCCAGCAGGTGTCGCGGCGGATCGCCGTCGAGGCGAACGTGCGCGGCCGCGACCTCGCCTCGTTCGTCGCCGAGGCCCGGCGGGCGGTCGAGGAGCGGGTCGAGCTGCCGGCCGGCTGGAGGCTCTCCTGGGGCGGACAGTTCGAGAACCTCCAGGCGGCCTCGGAGCGGCTCGCCTTCCTGGTGCCGCTGGCGCTGCTCCTGATCTTCGTCCTCCTCTACAGCGCCTTCGGCTCCGGACGGCTGGCGGTGCTCGTCTTCCTCAACGTGCCGCTGGCGCTCTCGGGCGGCCTCTTCGCGCTCGCCCTGCGCGGCTACCCCTTCTCGATCTCGGCGGCGGTGGGCTTCATCGCGCTCTTCGGCATCGCGGTGCTCAACGGCGTGGTGCTGCTCGCCACCGTCGGCGAGCGGCGGCGGGAGGGGCTCTCGGCGGAGGAGGCGGCGCGCGAAGGCGCCCGCCTGCGGCTTCGCGCGGTGCTGATGACCGCCTCGACCGACGTCGTCGGGTTCCTGCCGATGGCGCTCTCCACCACCGCCGGCGCCGAGGTGCAGCGGCCGCTGGCCACGGTGGTGGTCGGGGGTTTGATCACCTCGACGCTGCTCACACTGCTGGTGCTGCCGGCGGCGTACGCGCGGTGGGGCGGTGCGCACCGCGAGGCGGAGCCGGAGCCGGAGGAGCCGGCGCTGCCCGGGGAGCCGCCGGCCCGGGCTCTGCCCTCCCGCTGACCTTCGCGGCACGGGGTTCGCACTCGGTGGGCGCCCGGGAGGCGGAGAGAGACGCGATGAAGAAGCGCAGGCTGGGCGGGCAGGGGCTGGTCGTCTCGGAGATGGGGCTCGGCTGCATGGGGATGAGCGAGTTCTACGGCCCGGGCGACGAGGAGGAGTCGATCCGCGTCATCCACCGCGCGCTCGAGCTGGGCATCGACTTCCTCGACACCGCCGACATGTACGGCCCGTTCGCCAACGAGCGGCTGGTCGGCCGCGCCGTCCGCGACCGCCGCGAGCGGGTGGTGCTGGCGACGAAGTTCGGCAACGAGCGCGGCGAGGACGGGGCGTACCTCGGCGTGCGCGGCGATCCCGAGTACGTGCGCCGCGCCTGCGACGCCTCGCTCGCCCGGCTCGGCGTCGAGCACGTCGACCTCTACTACCAGCACCGGGTGGACACCCGGGTGCCGATCGAGGAGACGGTCGGCGCGATGGCCGAGCTGGTCGCCGCCGGCAAGGTGCGCTGGCTCGGGCTGTCCGAGGCGGCGCCGGAGACCCTCCGCCGCGCCCACGCGGTACACCCGATCAGCGCGCTCCAGACCGAGTACTCGCTGTGGACGCGCGAGGTCGAGGACGACGGCGTGCTGGCGACGGTGCGCGAGCTGGGGATCGGCTTCGTCGCCTACAGCCCGCTCGGCCGCGGCTTCCTGACCGGCCGCTTCCGCCGCCCCGCCGACCTGCCGGAGGGCGACTTCCGCCGCCGCAACCCGCGCTTCGCCGGCGCGAGCTTCGACCGCAACCTCGAGCTGGTCCGCCGCGTCGAGGACATCGCCGAGCGGCTGGAGGTGGCGCCGGCGCAGCTCGCGCTCGCCTGGGTGCTGGCGCAGGGCGAGGACGTGGTGCCGATCCCGGGCACCAAGCGGCTGCGCTACCTGGAGCAGAACGCCGCGGCGGCGGAGATCGAGCTCACGCCCGACGACCTGGCGCGGCTCGACGAGGCGTTCCCCGCCGGCGCCGCGGTGGGCGACCGCTACGCCGACATGAGCACCGTGCGGCGCTGAGAGCCTGGCGCGAGGAGAGGAGGGCGCGATGAGAATCGTCACCTGGGCCTTCGCGGCCTGCCTGGCGGCGCTGCCGGCGCTCGCCCCTGCGCAGGGCCACCGCCATCCTGAGCCCGTCGAGCCGGAGGCGCCCCCGGCGACCGAGCCCGCGGAGCCCGAGCGGCCGGCCGAGACCGAGCCCGACCAACCCGAGCCGCGGCACGACC
>DATABP010000708.1:0-4743 GCA_036259515.1 Thermoanaerobaculia bacterium
GAGGCGCTCGCCGAACTGGCGCCGCTCGCCGGCGCCGGCGGCGATCCCGAGCTCCGCCGGCAGGCGCTCGCCGCCGCGGCGTCCAGCCACTTCGTGCTGCGCGAGAACCAGCGCGTCGTCGAGATCGCCGAGACGCTGCGCGGCGAGGCGCCCGCCTCCGGCGCCGCCGCGGAGGCGGCGCTCCAGGCGATGCGGGCGCTCGGCCGCGACGACCGGGTGGCGGAGATCCGCGCCTGGGAGGAGTGGCTGCGGGCGACGCACCCGGCGAGCCCGACGACCGCCGAGGCGCGCTACTACCTCGCCGCCATCCTCGGCGGCACTCCGGGCGAGGAGACGGCGGCGCTCGACATCCTGCGCGAGATCGCGGCGGGTGGCGGCGAGCGCGCCGCCGACGCGCTGTGGCGGATCGCCTGGGTGGAGCGCGGCCTCGGCGACGACGCGGCGGCGCGCGAGGCGCTCGATCGGCTGCTGGCGACCGACACCGGCACCGGGTACCGCGCCGCGTCGCTCTACTGGCTCGCACGCCTCGCCGAGCCGCCGGACTCGCCGCGCGCCGTCGAGCTCTACCGCACCCTGCGCCGCGAATTTCCCCGCGACTACTACGCCAACGCCGCGGCGGAGCGGCTGCGCGAGCTGGGGCTCGATCCGGTCGCCGCCGCGCCGACGCCCTCCGCGCCGCCCTTGCCGCCTCCCGACCCGCTCACCGACCCCGCCCGCCGCCCCGAGCCGGCCTACCGCCGCGCCGTCGAGCTGGCCGCCCTCGGCCTGCCGCGCCTCGCCGCCGCCGAGCTCGCCACCGTCGACCTCGACGCCGATCCCGCCGCGGCGCTGGCGCTCGCCCGCCTCCACCACCGCGGCGGCGACACCTGGTCGGCGATCCGCCTCCTGCTCGCCCGCTTCGACGACGAGCTGACCGGCCTCCCCCTCGGCGCCCCCGGCGTGCCGCGCGAGGTGTGGGAGACGCTCTATCCGTTCCCCTACCGCGAGCAGATCGCCGAGGCGGTGGCCCGCTCCGCCGCTCCCGGCGCGCCGCTCGACCCCTGGCTGGTCGCCTCGCTGGCCCGCCGCGAGAGCCTCTTCTGGCGCCGCGCCGCCTCGGCGGCCGGGGCGGTCGGCGTGATGCAGCTCATCCCCGCGACCGCCGCCCGCGTCGCCGAGAGCCTGGGCCTCCCCGCCCCCGACCGCGACGCCCTCTTCGACCCCGAGCTCAACGTCGCCCTCGGCACCGCCGAGCTGGCCAGCCTGGTCGCCGCCTTCGACGGCCACCGGGCGCCGGCGCTCGCCGCCTACAACGCCGGCGAGACGGTCGCCCGCGAGTGGTGGGACGCCCGGCCCCCCGGCCAGCCGCTCGACGAGTGGATCGAGACCATCCCCTACAGCGAGACGCGTCTCTACGTGAAGGCCATCCTCGGCACCCACCCGATCTACCGCGCCCTCTACCCCGACGCCGGCTGAGGCGGACCGCGCCTCAGGGCGAGGGCGCCGGCGACCAGCAGACGCTGGTGTCGGCGGGATCGGCGGAGTTGCCGGGGAGGTTCCGGAGCGGCACGAATCCCTCCGGCCGCGGCGAGCGCGCCCGCAGCGTCGCCGAGTAGTCGGCGAGGGCGCGGTTCATCGCCGCCAGCCGGTCGACGGTGTCGACCTGTTGCAGCGGCAGGGTGACGATCCCCGAGGCGTAGGTCTCGCCGCGGGTGTACGCCTCGCCCTCCACGATCGTGCCGACCAGCTCCGCCGACAGCTCGTCGGCGCTCATCCCCTGCGCGTTCTCGCCGCCCACGACGTCGGGCGGCAGGAGCTCGGGGTTGACGATCCAGCCGCGCGGCGTCGCCACGCGGTGGCCGAAGACGATCAGCTCGTCCAGGGTGAGGTCGAGCGCGGTGTAGACGCGGAGCGGCAGCGGCGCCTCGCCGGTGCCGGTCTCCTGCACGTGGCTCGCGAGGTGCGGCCCGGTGGCGCAGGAGCTGCCGAAGGAGAGCTGCACGTCGCCGGCGTCGTCGAGGAACATGTAGGTGCCGGGGTCGGAGCCGCCGGGCGGCGACGGCGCGTCGTCGCCGCAGTAGGTGGCGTGCGACGCCGAGTCCTGGATCGCGTGCAGGTAGAGCCCGAGCCGCGCGAGCTGCACCGGCACCGGGGTCGGCGTCGGCGCCAGCCACAGCGTCCCGGTGGTGCGCGCCGGGTCGTCGAGCCACGCCCCGAGCTGGTCGTAGTAGGTCACCACCGCGGCGTCGCCGGACGTGTCGTAGTCGAGCACCTTCGGCCCGGTGGGGACGGCGAGCGGGATGCCCGCGGCGCTCCGCTGGATGACCGGCACCGCGCCCTCGATCGTCGCGCCCTCGAGGCAGGTCGTGCCGTCCGCGGCGTAGAGGCCGACCGCGCACAGGCGGCCGGGCTCGTCCGAGGGCGTCATCCCCCACTGCCGGAGGTCGGCGAGCGTCTTCTGGTACACGTCGTCGATGTGCACCGGGTAGCCCGGCCGCGGGTAGTAGAACGGGTAGACCGCCTGGACGCCGCCCGCCCCGTGGACGTCGGTGCCCTCGCCGTTCGGGGAGAAGGAGACGATGTAGTGGTCGAGCGGCCCGTCGGTGTTGAGGTTCGTCCGCTGGAAGCCGTTGAAGCGGGCGCTGATGAAGTCGGCGCCGGAGTTCGGGGCCGTCTCCTCCGTGGTGCCGGCGGCGATCGCGTCCGCGTTGGCGGCCTGGACGCCGCACTGGTCGATCGGCACGTACTGCGTGTAGTCGGCCACCTCGTCGTAGGCGGCGATCCAGTAGGCGACGTCGGCCCGGTAGCCGAGGGCCTGGGCGAGGAAGTACGTCGAGTCCATGTGGATCATGCTGCGGCCCGGCTGGACGGTGGCGAAGTCGAGGAGCTGCGCCGGGCAGGCCCGGTTCGGGTCGTCGGGACCCGGGCAGGTGGGCCGCACGCAGTACGCCAGCGCCTCGCCGCCGCTCCCCGGCCGCGGCAGGCAGAGGTCCTCCAGGAACGCGTCGGCCGGCGGCGCGAACGCCACCGCGCCGACCACGACGACACCCGTCACCCATCTCGCGCGACTCCGCATCGACTCTCCTCCTCAGTTTCGATGATGGCCGCGCAGCCTATCGCACGGCCCGGCGCGCTCACGGGTTATCCTCCGCGGCAGCGATCCGCCACCCGTCCAGCCGTCCCGCTCGACCCCGGAGGACCCATGCCCCGAGCCGCGTCCGCGCTCCTCGCCGCCGCCGTCGCCGCCGTCCCCTTCCTCGCCGCCCCGCCGCCGGCCGCCGCCGCCGAGTGGACCGTCGTCCACGCCGGGCGTCTGCTGGCGGTGCCCGGGCGGGCGCCGGAGGGAGAGTCGAGCGTGATCGTCCGCGACGGACGGGTGGTCGCCGTGCGCCCGGGCTTCGTCGCCGCCGGCGCCGTCGGCGCCGCCGCCGGCGACACCGTCGAGATCGTCGACCTCTCGGACCACTTCGTCCTCCCCGGCCTGATCGACTGCCACGTCCACCTGACCGGCGAGCTCGGCCCGGAGCAGAAGCTGCTCGAGGTCACCCGCAGCGACGCGGCGGCGGCGCTCCACTCGCTGCCCTTCCTGCGCCGCACGCTCGACGCCGGCTTCACCACCGTGCGCGACCTCGGCGGCGTGCCGGAGGTGGTCTTCGCGCTGCGCGAGGCCCAGGCGGCCGGCGTCGTCGACGGGCCGCGCATCGTCGCCGCCGGCGCCTCGATCGCCGCCACCGGCGGCCACGGCGACGTCCACGGCTTCCGCGAGGAGATCCTCGACCTCTGGGCCGACAGCTCGATCTGCGACGGCGCCGACGACTGCCGCCGCGCCGTCCGCGCCCAGGTCAAGCGCGGCGCCGACGTGATCAAGGTCACCGCCACCGGCGGCGTGCTCAGCGAGACCGCCGCCGGCACCGACCAGCAGCTCTTCGACGACGAGCTCCTGGCGATCGTCGAGACCGCCCACGCGCTGGGCCGCAAGGTCGCCGCCCACGCCCACGGCGCCGACGGCATCCGCGCCGCGCTCGCCGCCGGCGTCGACTCGATCGAGCACGGCACCTACTCGGACGCGGAGGCCTACCGCCTCTACGTGGAGAACGGGGCGTACCTGGTGCCGACGCTCCTCGCCGGCGCCACCGTGCTCGAGCTGGCGGAGAGCGCCGACTTCATGGCGCCGGCGGTGCGCGAGAAGGCGCTCCGCGTCGGCCGCGACATGCGCGACATGGTGCGCCGCGCCCACGCCGCCGGCGTGCCGATCGCCTTCGGCACCGACTCCGGGGTGAGCCGCCACGGCACCAACGGCCGCGAGCTCGTGCTCCTCGTCGACTCCGGCCTGACCGCGATGGAGGCGATCGCCACGGCGACCGTGCACGCCTCGCGGCTCCTCGACATGGAGGACGAGATCGGCACCCTCGAGCCGGGCAAGCGCGCCGACCTCGTCGCCGTCGCGGGCGATCCGCTGGCGGACGTGTCGGCGCTCCTCGAGGTCGCCCTGGTGATGCAGGACGGGCGGGTGGTCAAGCCGCTCGCGGCGCCGCCGGCCGCGGGCGCGGGGCGCTGATCGCTCAGCCGCCCTGCCGCGCCTCCCACTCGCGCGCCAGGAGGCCGAGCATCACCGAGTCCTGGATCTCGCCGGCCACGAAGTAGCGCTCGCGGAGGAGGCCCTCGCGGCGGAAGCCCAGCCGCTCGAGCGCCTTGAGCGAGCGCTCGTTGCGCGGGTCGACGTCGGCCTCCAGTCGATGGAGGGCGAGCGGCCCGAAGGCGAAG
>DATABP010000709.1:0-1903 GCA_036259515.1 Thermoanaerobaculia bacterium
GCCGACCAGCTCGATCGACATCTCGGCCGACGGCGACGTGGGCATCGGCACGGCCTCGCCGGACGTCGAGCTCCACATCCTCGCCACCGGCGAGGCGCCGACCGACGTGCAGTTCAAGATCGAGGCGAACACCGATCCGGCGTTCGACTTCGAGGAGCAGGACAGCGGCATCACCTGGCGGTTCATCAACAACGACACGGCGCTGAAGATCGTCGACATCGGCGCCGGCACCGACGCCGCCGAGGAGTTCGTCCTGACGCAGGCGGGCAACCTCACGATCACCGGCCAGCTGGTGACCGGCGGGCCGCAGTGCGGACCCGGCACGCCCTGCGACGGCGTCTTCGACCCCTCCCACCGGGTCGAGTCGATCGAGGAGCACGCGGCCGCGATGTGGAGCAACAGCTATCTCCCGGCGGTCGGCCCGACGCTGCCCGCGGCGCCGATCAACGTGTCGGAGAAGCTGGGCGGCATCCTCAACGAGCTCGAGAAGGCGCACATCTACATCGAGCAGCTTCACGAGCGGCTGGCCGAGAAGGAAGGGTCCCTCGCTTCTCTGGAGCTGCGGAATCGGGAGAAGATGGACGAGCTCGAACGCGAGAACCGGGAGCTGGCGGAACGCCTGTCCCGCTTGGAGGCGCTGTTGCGCTGATCGCGGTCTCCGGCCCCGCTCGCCCGGACGGCAAACCGGCGGGCGGGCGCCGGCGACGATGGTGAGGAACGAGTTTCGATGGGGAGAACCGCCCGAGGGCGGCCATCAGGTGCAATCCAGGCTGGTCGGAGCTGCCCGGCCGTCTCCGCCGGGCAGCGCGATCGGCTTCTCAAGGAGGTTGGAATGTCTTTCTCAGGCAGGCTCAGTCGTGTCGTGGCGATGGCCGCGGTGGTCGCTCTCTCGGCCGCCGGGCTCTCCGCCGCCCCCGTCGCCGACGTCTCGCTCGGCACCGTCCAGATCGAGTGGCAGCCCACGGGCGACTTCGCCGGCATGAAGCTGCGGGTTTCCGGACCGCTCGGCGTCGTCGAGCGCGAGTTCGCCGCCGACGAGAACCCGCTCTTCGACCTGCGGGCGCTGCCGTCGGTCGCCGACGGGCTCTACACCTGGGAGCTGATCGCCGCGCCGCGGCTCGACGAGGGGGTGCGTCGGGCGATGGCGGAGGCGCGCGCCGAGGGCGACCAGGCGGCCGAGGGCCGGCTGCGCGCCAGCGGCGGCCTCCCCGAGGCCGGCAGCCTGGTGCAGAGCGGCCACTTCACCGTCTCCGCCGGCGCGATCGTGGTGCCGAGCGGCGAGCCCGAGGCGGGCGCGCCGGCGCCGCGCCGGGTGACCAGCGACGCCTCGTCCGGCGAGCTCCGCCGGGTGGCCGCCGCCGACCAGGTGATCCCGGACGACCTGATCGTCCAGCAGAGCCTCTGCGTCGGCTTCGACTGCGTCAACAACGAGAGCTTCGGCTTCGACACCATCCGCCTCAAGGAGAACAACACGCGGATCAAGTTCGAGGACACCTCGACCGGCACCTTCCCGTCGAACGACTGGCTGCTCACCGCCAACGACTCGGCGAGCGGCGGCGCCAACAAGTTCTCGATCGAGGACGTCACCGGCGCCAAGGTGCCGTTCACCATCACCGCCGGCGCCTCGACGAACTCGATCTTCGTCGACTCGACCGGCCGCGTCGGCTTCCGCACCTCGACGCCGGTCCTCGATCTCCACGTGTCGACCTCGAACACCCCGGCGATCCGCCTCGAGCAGACCAACTCCGGCGGCTTCACCGCGCAGACCTGGGACGTCGCCGGCAACGAGGCGAACTTCTTCGTCCGCGACGTGACCGGCGGCTCGCGGCTGCCCTTCCGCATCCGCCCGGGCGCGCCGACCAGCTCGATCGACATCTCGGCCGACGGCGACGTGGGCATCGGC
>DATABP010000710.1:0-1570 GCA_036259515.1 Thermoanaerobaculia bacterium
GCCGAGGAGCCGGCGAGCCGCAACCCCGATCCCACGCGCCTCCAGCCGCCGCCGCGCCGCGTCGCCGCCGCCGAGGCCGGCTGACCCCCCCGGACCCGTCTCCCGCCATGCCCGACGTCCTCCTCACCCACGGCTACTTCCTCGCCGAGGACGACAATGAGCGGGAGATCATGAAGCCGTACCCGACGCTCGGCCTCCTGTACCTCTCGGCCTACCTGCGGCGGGAGGGCTTCGCGGTCGAGGTCTTCGACGCCACCTTCGCCCGCCGCGAGGACCTCTTCGCCCGCCTCGACGCCGGCACCGGGGTGGTGGCGATCTACACCAACCTCCTCACCCGCGGCGCGGTGCTGGCGATCGTGGCGCGGGCGAAGCGGGCGGGGTGGACGGTGGTACTCGGCGGCCCCGAGTCGGCGGGGTGGCCGGCGGAGTACCTCGCCCGCGGCGCCGACGCGATCGTCGTCGGCGAGGGCGAGGCGACGATGGCGGAGCTCCTCCCGGCGCTCTCGACCCACGGGCCGCACCGGCTCCACGGCGTCGCCGGCGTCGTCTTCCGCGACGAGGACGGCGCGCTGGTCGAGAACCCGCCGCGGCCGCAGGTGGCGGACCTCGACACCCTCCCCTGGCCCGACCGCGGGCAGATCGACGTCCCCCGTTACGTCGACGTCTGGCGCACCCACCACGGCACCGGCAGCGTCAACCTGATCACCGCCCGCGGCTGCCCCTACCGCTGCCGCTGGTGCTCGCACGCCGTCTACGGCTACACCCACCGCCGCCGCAGCGCCGCCGACTGCGCCGCCGAGGTCGCCCACCTCGTCGAGACCTACCGCCCGGATCAGGTGTGGTACGCCGACGACGTGTTCACCATCCACCACCGCTGGCTCGCCGACTTCGCCCGCGAGCTCGCCCGCCGCGACCTCCGCGTGCCGTTCGAGACGATCTCGCGCGCCGACCGCATGATGTCCGACGAGGTGCTGTCGACGCTGGCGGCGATGGGCTGCCGGCGGGTGTGGATCGGCTCCGAGAGCGGCAGCCAGCGGGTGCTCGACGCGATGGAGCGGCGGGTGACCGTCGAGCAGGTGCAGTGGGCCACCCGCGCCGCCCGCCGCCACGGCATCGAGGTCGGCATGTTCCTGATGTGGGGCTACGACGGCGAGACGCTGGAGGACATGGAGGCCACCGTCGAGCACGTCAAGCGGGCGGCGCCCGACGTCTTCTTCACCACGGTCGCCTACCCGATCCGGGGCACCGCCTACTACCGCGAGATCGCCGACCGCGTGGTGGCGCCGGCCGACTGGGCGACCGCCACCGACCGCGATCACCGCGTCCGCGGCCGCCGCTCCCGCGCCTACTACCGTCAGGCCGACCGCTGGCTGCGCGGCGAGGTCGAGGCCGACCGGCTGGCGGCGTCCGACCCGGCGCGGGCGGCGGAGCGGGCGGCCGAGGCGGCGGCGGCACGGGCGGCGATGGCGGCGCTGGCGCACGAGGTGGAGGCGTGAGCGGCGCGGCCGAGGCGGTCGCTGTGCCGGCGGTGCCGGCGGCGGACCCCTTCGACGGGCTGGCCCCCGGCTAC
>DATABP010000711.1:0-4000 GCA_036259515.1 Thermoanaerobaculia bacterium
CTCCGCCGTGCCCGGCGTCGCCGCCGCGCTCGCGCTGGCCCTCCTCGCCGTGCCCGCCGCCGCCCAGGCGCCGCCGCCGCACCCGCTCGAGGCGGTGCCCTTCTTCGCCGGGAAGGAGGTCGTCTCGCTCTCCGCGTCACCCGGCGCGCCGCACCGGCTCTACGCGGTCGCCGATCGCACCCTGCACCTGTCGATCGACGGCGGTGCGAGCTGGGAGGTGCTCGCAACGCCGCCGAGCATCGAGGAGGGACCGTCGTTTGTCGAGTCGGTCGCCGCCCATCCCTGGCTGGACGAGGTCGTCCTCGCCGGCGTCCTCACCCACCTCGTCCGCTCCGACGACGGCGGCGCCACCTGGCAGGATCTCAGCAGCCGCTGTGCGCGGCCGCTGGTCTACGCCTTCGGGATCTCCGAGCCCCAGCGCTTCTACGTCGCGGGGCCGGGGCAGTCGAGCCTCTGCTTCCGTTCGCCCGATCCGAACGCCTGCGCCATCGTCCGCGGCGACGGCGCGGCGCCGACGACCTGCATCTCGGAGCGCCCAGCCCCGATGCTCGCCACTGCCCTGGCGGTGGACCCGCGCGACGCCGACCGCGTCCTCGCCGCCTCCGGCGGCAGCGTCTTCCGCAGCGAGGACGGCGGCGCGACGTGGACCGAGCTCACGGACGCTCTGCAGTCGAGCGTCCTCCGCCTCTCCCCCGGCGATCCCGACGTCGTCTTCGCCGGCACCTTCGAGCAGGGCTTGTGGCGGAGCGACGACTTCGGCGAGAGCTGGCGGCGGATCGACGGGGGCGGCTTCACGGACCGCGTCGACGACCTGGAGATCGACCCGGTCGACCCGACGACGCTCCACGCCATCGTCGACGGCGGCAAGGGGTGGTGGACCAGCCGCGACGGCGGCGAGAGCTGGGAGGCGCAGTGGCACGGCGTGCCGCCGGCGTTCTTCAACGACGTCGAGCTCGCCCCGGGCGATCCGTCCGTCGTCTACCTGGCGACCGACGACGGCCTCTACCGCCGCGAGCTGGTCGACGGCCGCCTCTGCGTCCCGGGGCCGCGCACGCTGTGCCTGCTCGACGGCCGGGTGCGGGTGGAGGTGGCTTGGCGCGCCTTCGACGGCTCGTCGGGGCTCGGCAACGCGGTGCCGGCGACCGGCGAGAGCGGCTGGTTCTGGTTCTTCGACCCGGCGAACCCGGAGCTGGTGGTCAAGGCGCTCGACGGGCGGCCGGTCAACGGCGAGCTGTGGCTCTTCTACGGGTCGCTGTCGAACGTGGAGATGATCCTCACCGCCACCGACACGGTGGGCGGCGAGGCGGTGTCGTTCTTCAACCCGCCGGGCCGCTTCGCCAGCGCCGGGCACACGGCGCCGTTCGCGCGCGCGCTGCCGCTCTCGGCGGGCGCGGCGGAGGCGGCGGCGGAGGCGGCCTGGTCGCCGCCGCTCGTCGCGCCGCAGGGGATCGCCTCGGCGACCTCGCCGACCGCCGCCGGCACCGCCGCCTGCGCCGCCCCCGGCGGCCTCTGCCTGCACGGCCGCTTCCGGCTGACCGTCGAGTGGGAAGACTTCTTCGGCAACCGCGGCCCCGGCCAGCCCCTGCCGCTGACCTCCGACGCCGGCTTCTTCTGGTTCTTCGAGCCGGGCAACCTGGAGCTGGTGGTCAAGGTCCTCGACGCGCGGGTGCTCAACGGCCACTGGTGGGTCTTCTATGGCGCGTTGTCGAACGTCGCCTACCGCCTGCGGGTGGAGGACACGGCGACCGGCGAGGTACGCACGTACGACAACCCGCTCCACCACTTCGGCAGCCGCGGCGACACGGCGGCCTTCCCGGGCGGCTAGCTCCAGCCGATCGCCACCGCCACCACCAGCGCCAGCGAGCAGACGACCATCACCTGCAGCATGAAGGGCAGCACGAAGCGCAGCCAGCGCGCGTAGGGCACGCCGGCGATCGCCAGGATGCCCATCAGCACCACGTTGGTGGGCACCAGGATGTTGGTGAAGCCGTCGCCGAACTGGAAGGCGAGGACGGCGACCTGGCGGCTGACGCCGACGAGGTCGGCGAGGGGCGCCATCAGCGGCATCGTCACGTAGGCCTGGCCGGAGCCGGAGGGGATGAGGAAGTTGACCGCCGACTGGACGAGGAACATCCCCACCGCGGCGGCGTGGGCGCCGAGCTCCTGGAGCGGCTGGGCGATCGCCCACACCACGGTGTCGATCACCCGGCCCTCCGCGAGCACCACCTCGATGGCGCGGGCGAAGCCGATGAGGAGCGCCGTGGTCGTCAGCTCGGCGGCGCCGTCGGCGAAGGTGCGGGCGGCGCGGTCGGGCCCGATGCGGCCGATCGCCGCCAGCACCAGCGACAGCGCCAGGAAGAGCGCCCCCATCTCGACCAGGTACCAGCCCCAGAGCTTGATCCCGGCGACGAGCAGCGCCAGCGCCGCGAGGGTGACCGCCAGGACGGCGATCCTCCGCCCGTCGAGCGGCGGGTGCTCGGTGACCGCCAGCCCCTCGGGGAGCGGCACGTCGGCGACCAGGCTCGCCGCCGGGTCGCGCCGCACCCGCCGGGCGTAGCGCCACACGTGGACCACGCCGAGGACGAAGAAGACGGCGAGCAGCACGGAGCGGAAGCCGAGCCCCGACGCCTGCTCGACGCCGGCGATCTCCTGCGCGATGAAGACGGTGAAGGGGTTGATCAGCGCCGCGCCGTAGCCCACCCCGTAGCCGACGCAGAGGACGCCCACCGCGGTCACCGCGTCGAAGCCGAGCGCCACGAAGAGCGCCACCAGGACCGGCACGAAGGGGATGTACTCCTCGGCCATGCCGATCGTCGCCGAGCCGAGCGCGAACGCCGCCATGGCGCCGACGACGAGTGCCAGCGGCCGGTGGCGGAAGCGGTCGAGGAGGCGCCCGATGGCGGCGTCGGGGGCGCCGGTGGCGCGGAAGACGCCGAAGGCGCCGCCGATCAGGAAGACGAAGAAGACGATGTCCTGCGCCGCCGCCAGCCCCTCCGGGATGGCGGTGAAGATCGCCGTCGGCGGCAGCTCCGGGGCCTCCTCCGCGGGCAGGGTGCGGAAGGTGCCGGGGACCACCTGCTCGCGGCCGTGCTCGTTCTCCACCCGCTGGTAACCGCCGGCGGGGAGCGCCAGCGTCGCCAGGTACGCCAAGACGATCAGCGCGAAGAGGAGGACCAGCGTGTGCGGCACGCGCAGGCGGGGGAGCTTCATGGCGGCCGGAGCATAGCGGCTGCAACTCCGGCCGGTCCGCTCCGTATCCGGCGGCGGCACGAACCACGACCCGGAGGTCTCCCGCGATGTCCCGACGCCTTCTCGCCCCCCTCGCCCTCTGCCTCGCCCTGGCGCTCGCCGCCCTCCCCGCCGCCGCGCAGCCGCCCGAGCCGCCGGCGATCGGCGCCGCCGACCGCCAGGCGATCCTCGACGGCGTCGTCGCCGCGCTGCACGAGACCTACGTCTTCCCCGAAGTGGCGGCGAAGATGGACGAGCACGTGCGCGCCCGGCTGGCCGCCGGCGCCTACGACGGCCTCGACCGGCTGCCGGACTTCACCGCTCGGCTCACCGAGGACCTGCGGTCGATCTCGAAGGACCTCCACCTCGGCGTCGGGTGGGCGCCCGAGCCGGCGGGCGAGCGCCCCGACCCCGCCGAGCTCGAGGCGCGCTTCGCCGCCGAGGCGCGGCGCAGCAACTACTGCTTCGAGAAGGTCGAGCACCTCGCCGGCAACGTCGGCTACCTGCGCCTCGACTGCTTCGCCGACGCCGCGCTCGCCGGCGCCACCGCCGAGGCGGCGATGGCCTTCCTCGCCGGCAGCGACGCGCTGATCTTCGACCTGCGCCAGAACGGCGGCGGCTCGCCGTCGATGATCCAGCTCCTGTCGAGCTACCTCTTCGCCGAGCCCACCCACCTCAACAGCTTCTACATCCGCCGGGGCGACCGCACCGAGCAGTTCTGGACCCAGGCGCACGTCGACGGCCGGCGGATGGCCGAGGTGCCGGTCTACGT
>DATABP010000712.1:0-2156 GCA_036259515.1 Thermoanaerobaculia bacterium
AGGCGGCGTGCGAGCTCACGGGTGCCGTAGCGGCGCCAGCGCTCGGGAAGGTCGGCGAGGCGCGCGGGGGGCTCGGGCGGGGCGGGGGCGGCCGGCCGGGCCGCCGCTTCGCCGCCCGGCGCGGTGTCGGCCACGTGCCCGGCGTAGGGGTCGAGCGCCAGCGTCGCGCCGCCGGGGTTGGCGTGGACCAGAAGGTGCTGCGCGCGGTGCGCGAAGGCGACGAGGATCGCCGGCATCATCGCCCGCCAGAGCGGCTCCTCGTAGTTCTTCCAGGCGGTGAGGAGCGCGTTGCGCTCGAAGAGGAACCCCCGGTTGTAGAGGCCGAGGAGGTCGCTCGTCGCGCTCGAGCGGTGGTGGACGACGGCGTCCCGCGCGAAGAGGATCCGCTCGCCGCCGGCCCACAGGCGCCAGCCGAGGTCGACGTCCTCGAGGTAGGCGAAGTAGTCCTCGTCGAAGCCGCCGGCGGCGAGGAAGCTGTCGCGGCGGACGAGGAGGTTGCCGCCGCAGGCGAAGGGGAGCTCGGCGCCATCGTCGGGCAGCTCGGCGGCGCCGGGGCCGGTGAGCGGACGGCGGAAGCCGAGCTGGAAGGCGTGGCCGTCGAAGGTCGTCACGCCGCGCCCGAAGTCGAGCCGCTGGCCCTCCCAGTCGACGATCATCCCGGAGACCGCCGCGACGTCGGCCGGGGCGGCGGCGAGCGCGGCGACCAGCGCGGCGAGCCACTCCCGCCGCGGCCGGGTGTCGTTGTTGAGGAGGGCGACGGCGTCGCCTTGGGCGGCCTCGACGAGGCGGTTGTTGGCGGTGCAGAAGCCGAGGTTGGCCGGTGCCGACAGCACGCGCACCGAGGGGTGCTCGCGGCGCACCCAGCCGGCGGTGCCGTCCCGGGAGCCGTTGTCGAACAGCAGCACCTCCCACGGCACACCGGGGTCGTCCTGGGCGGCGAGGGCGGGGAGCAGCGTCTCGAGGTGCGTCCGCCCGTTCCAGGAGACGACGGCGACCGAGACCTTGCGCAGGCGGCTCACCGCGCCGCCCCCGGCGCGACGCGGCGCACGAAGCGGCGGAGACGGAAGGCGAGGTCGTCCGGCGGCGCCACGGTCGGCGGGCGGAAGGCGAAGGCCTCCTTGGTGGGGTCGATCCGCGGATCGCGGCAGAAGTCGGCGAGGGGGGCGAGCACCCGCGGCCAGGCGAAGCGCGCGGCGAGCGCGGCCGCTCCGCGCCTCCGGGCGTCCCGCTCCGGCTCCAGCGCCTCCCGCAGCGCCGCAGCCAGCGCCTCGGCGTCCCCCGGCGGCACCACCCGGCCCGCTCCGTGCTCGGCCACCAGCCGGCCGATCGCGCCCCCCTCGCTGACCACCATCGGCAGCCCGGCCGCCGCGGCGTCGAGGAAGCGGGTGCGGAGCGACAGCCGGGTCTCGAGGCTCGGGCGGTGCGGCGCGGCGAGCACGTCGACGTCGCGCAGGAGGTCGTAGCGGCGCGCCGTCGGCACCCAGTCGAGGAGGCGCACGCGGCCGCCCCACCAGCCGCGGCGGCGGCACTCGGCCTCGACCTCGGCGAGGAGCCGCTGCGGCGTCGCTGCGGGATTCGGATTCGAGATCAGCAGCACCGTCCAGTCGGTCCCGGCCAGCCGCTCGGCGGCGGCGAGCAGCGTCCACGGGTCGTACCAGTCGTAGAGGCCGCCGAAGAGGATGCGCCGCTCGCCGGGGCGGCGGGGATCGAGCCACGGCCGGTGCGGCGGCAGCGTTCGAGGCACGCCGAAGGGCACCGCGGCGATCAGCCCGGCGAGATCGGGGTCGTCCGCCAGCCGGTCCGGGTTGACGCGGCCGAGCGCGGTCAGAAAGCCCGTGTAGTAGCCGCGCTGCTCCTCCGACGAGCAGAGGAAGAAGTCGCCGCGCGACATCTGGAGCACCCAGGTGGCGTGGTCGTTCCGCCACGGGTCGAGGCCGAGGACGGCGCGGTAGTGGAGGTTCTCGACCAGCCACGGGTCGTAGAGGTCGATCGCCGCAGCCCGGCCGCCGCCCGAGAGCAGCACGTCGTTGGCGAGCTGGCCCTGGGCGACCACGGCGTCGCAGTCGGCCAGCAGGCGCGGCAGCTCGGGGGCGGCGAAGCGGCGCACGGCCGCCGGCGTCCCGACCGCCTCGCCGCCGGCGCCCGCCCCGCCGTCC
>DATABP010000713.1:0-2551 GCA_036259515.1 Thermoanaerobaculia bacterium
GCGCTGCGGCACCCGCGGAGGGTCACTGCGGCTGGCCGCTGACCACCAGGTTCGAGAAGCGCCAGCCCCAGGGGGGGAAGAAGGCGTTGTCGTAGGCCTTGTCGAGGCCGAAGAAGAGCTTGATCCCCTCCCCGTTGTGGACCAGGTCGGGGTGCCCCACGCGGCCGGCCACCCGCTCGACCAGCGCGCCGCCGCGGAACAGCTCCCACACGATCTGCCGGCCGGCGCCGTTGTAGTGGACGCGCACGTGGTAGTTGGTGTTCGGCCGCCACACGTCGTTGCCGCCGCGGTGGACCAGGCCGTCGCCGACCCCCATGTCGATGATCGTCTTGCCGCGGTCGGCGCGCACGGTGTGGGCGAAGAAGGTGCCGCGGCGCACCGGGCGCATCAGCCCGACGGTGCCGATGTAGAGGTTCGACGGGAAGCGGCCGGTGGCGAGGTCGAAGTCGATGGTCAGCGAGCGGTAGCGCTGGCCGCGGGCGATCGGCAGGGTGATCTCCATGTAGGAGGAGCCCTGGGGCGTGGCGTGGAAGGTGCCGTCGCGCCGCATCAGCTCGCCGGCGACCGGCCCGGAGGGCGGCGGGGGCGGATTCGAGGGCGGCGGGTTCGTCGGCGGCGGGTTCGACGGCGGCGGGTTGCTCGAGGGCGGACCGGCCGGCGGCGGGTTGGTCAGCGGCCCGAGCGCCGACTGCCCGGTGGCGGCCGGCACCACCAGCTTGGCGAAGTCCGGCACCTGGCCGGTCACCGCGGCGTAGGGCCAGAACGGCACCGTGCAGGTGATCTGGAAGCGGCCGCCGTCGAGCTGCGGCTCGCCGAGCGCTCCGAAGGCGTCGGGGAAGAAGCGGTGGCCGGCGGGGGCCAGGGCGATCTCGTTCGGCGCCTCGATCCAGCTCCCGTCGGCGCGCATCGAGGCGACGGTGCAGGAGCCGGCGGCGCGCGACAGGTTGACGATGCCGAGGTCGCTGGTGCGCATCGTGTGGTCGCGCTCGAGCGCCAGGAGGTGCGCCCAGGTGCGCGCCGGCACCAGGTCGCCGGAGCCGACCAGCGGCACCTCGGTCGACGCGATCAGCTGGTTGCCGGTGGTCAGCACGTTGAGCTCGCCGGTGAAGGCGAGGTGCTCGTAACCGGTGATCTCGGCCATGCCGACGGCGCCGAACGGAGCGGTGCCGACCGGGATGGTGCCGCCGGCCGGCACGCGGTAGTGCTTGGCGGCCTGGGCGCCGGTGCGGCCGTCGACGTTGGTGGGGATGAAGCGGACGGTGAAGTCGCGGGGCTCGGCGGTGGGGTTGGTGGCCCACAGCAGGACCTGGCGCACCTCGCCGTCGACCTGGCGGTGCTCGGCGTGCGGCAGGACGACGGTCCCGGCGAGCGCCGGCAGCGCGGCGACGGCGAGCGCGGCGGCGCCCAAGGCGAGGGCGGTCTTCCTCGGCAGCGAAGAGAGTGACGACATCGACGACGGACCTCCTGGTCGTTGACAGCTCGGCCGGCCGGGAGCACCCCGGACGGCGCGGCCGGAGCGCACAGGGGTGCCCGTCGCGGTTCCGGCCCGGCGGCGGACGAAGTACAATCCGCGCCGGTTTCCGGGACCGCGTTCCCTTCCACTCGCCCTGTCCGACCCGACTCCGACGCAAGGGAAGGTATCGATGTCGATGAATATTCCACAAGCCTCCGTCTGGCCGGCGTGGCGTCCGGCGGCGCCTCCCGAGGCGGCCGCCCTGGCCGCGTCGCGCGAGCGCCGGCGGCTGCGCGTCCAGGGCGCGGTGCGGGCGGCGGTGGGGCTCCTGGCGGCGGCGCTGCTGGCGCTGTGGAAGCCGGTCTTCGCCGCGGTGGTGGCGGCGATCGCGCTCGCGCTCCTGCTCGTCGCGCTGGCCGCGCCCGGCGCCTACGCGCGGATCGCCGCCGGCCTCGAGCGTTTCGGCCACTGGGTGGGCACGGCGCTGACCTGGCTCCTGATGCCGCTCCTCTTCGTCCTCCTCTTCGTCCCGGTGGGCCTGGCGCTGCGCGCGGCGGGGAAGCTGCGCGTCACCTTCGGCCCCGAGCCGGGCCGCGCCAGCTACTGGGAGACGCCGGAGGCCGGGCAGCGCTGGGGCGGGGGCGGCGCGGCGTCGTACCGGCGGCAGTTCTGAGGGCGCCCGCGTGACCAACGTCCTCGGCATCAGTTGCTGGTACCACGACGCGGCGGCGGCGCTGGTCGGCGACGGCGAGATCGTCGCCGCGGCGCAGGAGGAGCGCTTCACGCGCCGGAAGCACGACTCCGAGTTCCCCGAGAACGCCGTCCGCTACTGCCTCGCCCAGGGCGGCGTGGGGCGCGTCGACGCGGTCGCCTTCTACGACAAGCCGCTGCTCAAGTTCCACCGCATCCTCGAGACCTACCTGGCGGTGGCGCCACGCGGGCTGTCGTCGTTCGTCCAGGCGGTGCCGCTGTGGCTCAAGGAGAAGCTGTGGATCCCGCCGCGCATCGAGGAGGCGCTCGCCGCCTGCGGCGTGGAGCACTCCGGCGACATCCTGTTCACCCAGCACCACGAGTCGCACGCCGCGAGCGCCTACTACC
>DATABP010000714.1:0-2356 GCA_036259515.1 Thermoanaerobaculia bacterium
CGCGACCCGCCCCCGCCGGTCGACGAGCGACAGCCCGAGCCACGGCCGCTCCTGGCCGACGACGTTCTCGAGCAGGGTCAGCGGACCGGCGACGTTGCCGATCACCACGTCGGTGTCGCCGTCGTCGTCGAGATCGCCGAAGGCGGCGGCGCGGCCGACGCGCTCGACCGCGAAGGGGCGGCCGGCGGCGGCGGTGACGTCCCGGTAGCGCACCGCGCCGCCGGGGCCGGGGCCGAGGTTGCGGAAGAGCTGGTTGCGCATCCCGAGCGGGAAGCGGTCGCCGGCGCGCGCCTTGGGCTCGAGGACCTTGACGGCGCCGTTGACCACCAGGAGGTCGAGCCAGCCGTCGTTGTCGTAGTCGAGCCAGCGGGTGCCGAAGGAGGTGAAGGGGAGGCTCGGGGCGGCGAGGCCGGCGGCGGCGGTGGCGTCCTCGTAGAGGCCGCCGCCCTGGTTGAGGTAGAGGGTGTTCGTCTCGCCGGCGAGGTGGACCACCCACAGGTCGTCGTCGCCGTCGTTGTCGGGGTCGGCGGCGTCGACGCCCATCCCCGCCTCGCTCCTCCCGTCGCCGCCCACCGCCACCCCGGCGAGGAGCGCCCCGTCGCGGAAGGTGCCGTCGCCGCGGTTGAGCCAGAGCTGGTTCGGGGTGCCGTCGTTCGCCACGTAGAGATCGGGCCGGCCGTCCTCGTTCGCGTCGACGACCACCACGCCGAGTCCGGGGCGCGGCGCGGCGGCGAGCCCGGCGGCGGCGGAGACGTCCTCGAAGGTGCCGTCGCCGCGGTTCCGGAGCAGCCGGTCGGCGAGCGGCGGGAAGTCGGCCGGGCCGCAGTAGTCGCGGCGGCTGTCCGGCCCGAAGCAGCGCGGGTTCTTCGCCGCGTCCCAGGCCACGTAGCGGACGACGTAGAGGTCGAGGTCGCCGTCGCCGTCGTCGTCGACGAAGGCGGCGCCCGAGCTCCAGCCGTCGTCGGCCACGCCGGCGCCGGCGGTGGCGTCCTCGAAGCTGCCGTCGCCGCGGATGCGCAGCAGCCGGTCGGGCCCGTGCTGGGCGGCGAAGAGGTCGAGGTCGCCGTCGCCGTCGACGTCGCCCACCGCGACGCCCATCGAGTAGCCGCCGGGCGGGATGCCGGCGGCGGCGGTGACGTCGGTGAAGGCGAGGCGCTTCCTGCCGTCGGGGCCGGGCTTCGAGTCGTTGCGGTAGAGGCGGTGGCGCGGCGGCCCCGGGTGGCGGTGCGGCGCCAGCGCTTCGGCTATCGTGTCGCCCGGCGCGAGGAGGTCCCCCTGGCCGGCGTAGAGGTCGAGGTCGCCGTCGCCGTCGGAGTCGAACAGCGCGACCCCGATCCCCATCATCTCGGCGAAGTAGAGCTCGCCGGTCATCCCGTTGAAGTGGTGGAAGTCGAGTCCGGCGGCGGCGGTGGCGTCGACGAACGGCGGCGGCGGGGCGCTCGCGGCGGGTGGCGGCGGCGCGGCCGAGGCGGCGGTGGAAGGGATCAGCAGGAGGAGGACCGAGGAGAGGCGGGCCGTCGACGCCGCGGGGGCCGGACGGCGGCGCCGAAGCGTCGCCGGAGCGCCCGGGCGGCCGGCGCGCGGCGGGGAACGGAACGGCAGGCGGGGCATCGTCTCGACGATACCAGCGGCCGGATCGCCGGCAGAAGGACGGGCCGCCGGTGGAGGCGTCGCGGCTCCCGACGCGTCGGTCGGCTCGGCGCGACCGGGCCGGTGGGGACGGCGGCGAAGTCCGATCCTGAGCGGCGCGGGCGCGCGCATCACCACGGAATTTCCGCCGCCGCCGATCCATTTGCCTTCCCGCATGCTTCCACTCACTGCGAGCCCCTGAGCGGCTCCGCGACGTCCATCCAGGAAACGAGGCCTGCCGTGCGTCCCCTTTCCCGCTCCCTGCCCTTCCTCCTGCCGATCCTCGCCGCCGCCGTCGCGCCGGCGGCGCTCGCCACCAGCTACGTCCCGGTCGCCGACGCCGACCTCGCCGCGAAGGCCGAGGCGATCGCGGTGGTGCGGGTGATCGAGCGGCTGGCGCCGTCGCCGGCCGGCGAGGAGCCCTCGACGCGCTACCGGGCGGCGGTCGAGGAGGCGGTCTCCGGGCGGCTCGACGGCGAGATCGTCGTCCGCGTGCCGGGCGGGACCTCCGCCGACGGCACCGGCTGGGACGTGGCGGCGGCGCCGCGCTTCGGCGACGGCGAGCGGGCGCTCCTCTTCCTCGTCGAGCGCGGCGACGGGAGCTGGGGGATCGCCGACCTCATGCTCGGCGCCTTCCACGAGGTGGTGCGCGACGGCGAGCGGCTGGCGGTGCGCGACCTCGCCGACGCCACGCGGGTGGGCGGCGCCTCGGCGGCGGGGAGCGAGG
>DATABP010000715.1:0-7263 GCA_036259515.1 Thermoanaerobaculia bacterium
TTCTCCGGCGGCGGCGGCAGCTTCGGCGGCGGCGGCGCCTCGGGGAGCTGGTAGGCCGAGGACGATGGAGGCCTTCGCATGATCGCGCTGGTCACCGCCGTCTGCTTCCTCGTCTATTTCGCCGGCTACCGCTTCTACGCCGGCTGGCTGGCGCGGCGGGTGTTCGCGCTCGACCCGTCGCGGCCGACGCCGGCCCACACCCTGGCCGACGACGTCGACTACGTGCCGACCGGCCGCTGGGTGCTCTTCGGCCATCACTACGCCTCGATCACGGGGCTCTCGCCGATGCTTGGACCGGCGGTGGCGGTGATCTGGGGCTGGCTGCCGGCGCTCGCCTGGGTGGTCGGCGGCGCGCTCCTCATCGGCTGCGTCCACGACATGGGGGCCCTGGTGGTCAGCGTGCGGGCGCGCGGCACCTCGATCGGCAAGCTGACCGAGGGGATCGTCGGCCCGCGCGCCAAGACCCTCTTCCACCTGATCATCTTCTTCGGCATCTCGCTGGCGATGGGGGTGTTCGTCTATGTCATCGCGGTGATGTTCTCGATCACCCCGGCCTGGGACCCGGCCCGCCCGCTGGCCGACCCGTCGTCCTTCCCGGGGGCGGTGCTGCCCTCGGCGGCGCTGATCGTCCTCGCGATGATCGTCGGCCGGCTGGTCTACCGGCGCGGCTGGCGGATGGCGCCGCTGGCGGCGGTCTCCTTCGTGCTGATCCTCGGCGCGGTGTGGGCCGGCCTCGAGTGGCCGCTCATGGGGCTCGGGCGCGGCGCCTGGCCGGGGCAGCCGGCGTGGGTGCTGGCGCTCCTCGGCTACGCCTTCGTCGCCTCGGTGCTGCCGGTGTGGAGCCTCCTCCAGGCGCGCGACTTCCTCAACTCGCTCCTCCTCTACCTCGGGCTGGCGCTCGCCTACCTCGGCCTCTTCGTCGCCCGTCCCGAGTTCGCGGCGCCGGCGCTCCGCATGGACCCGGAGGGCGCGCCGGGCTTCCTGCCCTTCGTCTTCATCATCATCGCCTGCGGGGCGGTCTCCGGTTTCCACTCGCTGGTCGCCTCGGGGACCACCGCGAAGCAGCTCGACAACGAGCGCGACGCGCCGCTCGTCGGCTACGGCGGGATGATCGGCGAGTCGCTCCTCGGGCTCCTCGCGGTGCTCGCCTGCACCGCGGCGGGGGTGGCCGGCCAGCCGCCGGACGCGGCGCGCGCCGCCTGGCTCCACCTCTACGCCGACTGGGGCTCGATGCAGGGGCTCGGGCAGCAGGTGGGCGTCTTCGTCACCGGCGCGGCGCACTTCATCGCCGAGCTCGGCGTCCTCGACTTCCGCGCCGCCACCGCGCTGGTCGCCGTCGTCGTCGTCTCCTTCGCGCTGACCACCCTCGACTCGGCCACCCGCCTCCTGCGCTTCAACGTCTCGGAGATCGGCGAGACGCTGCGCCTTCGTTGGTTGGGCGACCGCTACGTCGCCTCGGCGGCGGCGGTCGGCGCCATCGCCTTCTTCGCCTTCTACGAGATCGGCGGCAGCCCGGCGGGCCTGGCGCTCTGGCGCCTCTTCGGCACCATCAACCAGCTCCTCGCCGGCCTGGCGCTGATGACGGTCACCCTCTACCTCGTCCAGCGCGGCAGGAACCCCTGGCCGACCGGCCTCCCCGCCGTCTTCATGCTCGCCACCACCCTGGTCGCCATGCTGATCAACCTCGACGACTTCTGGCGCGATCGCGCCCAGGGCGGCCTCGCGCTGTTCGTGCTCGGTGTGGTGTTGGTGGTGCTGGCGATCTGGCTGGTGGTCGAGGCCTTCGTCTGCTTCCGCCGGCAGCGGGGGAGGGCGCCGTTGGGATCGATGGAGGTGCCCTTGGGCGGTGCGACGACGGCGGTCGGCGGCGCCCTCGATCCGGGGTGATCGCGGGGGGGAGGTGGCTCGCTGCGCTCGGGCCGCCCCGCCCCCGCGGGCCCCCGGCACTCCCCTCAGCCGGCCCCGCCCGCCAGCAACGGCGCCGCCCGCCTCCGCGCCAGCCGGTCGATCCTCAGCAGCAGCTCCTCGGCGACCAGCCGGTAGGCCGTCGCGCCGGCGGCGGTGGGGGCGTACTCGAAGATGGTCTGGGCCGCCGCCGGGGCCTCGGCGAGGCGGACGTTGACGCGCACCTCGACCCCGAAGACGTGGCCGCCGTACTCGGCCCGGATGGCGTCGACGTTCCGGCGCGTGTCGCGCGAGCGGTAGTCGACCAGGGTGAGCAGGATGCCGGCGAGGGAGAGGTCGCGGTTGTGGTGGGCGCGGACGCGCTCGGCGGCGGCGAGCAGCGAGGACAGCGCGTGGATGGCGAGGAAGTGCGGCGCCACCGGGGTGACGAAGACGTCGGCGGCGGCCAGCGCGTTGAGGGAGAGGAGCGACAGGCCGGGCGGGCAGTCGAGGAGCACGTAGTCGTAGTCGCCGGCGACCGGGTCGAGGACGCCGCGCAGGCGGCTCTCGCGCTGGCGGTAGGAGCCGAGCTCGAGGTCGGCGCCGGCGAGGTCGGCCGACGCGGTGAGGAGGTCGAGATTGGGCACCCGGGTGCGGCGCAGCGCCTCGCGCACCGGCGCGTCCCACAAGAGCACGTCGGCGAGCGACGGGGCGAGCGCCGCGCGGCCGACGCCGAAGGAGACCGACGCCGAGGCCTGGCTGTCGAGGTCGGCGAGCAGCACGCGGTGGCCGCGGTCGGCGAGCGCCGCCGCCAGGCAGACGGTGGTCGTCGTCTTGCCGACGCCGCCCTTCTTGCTGACCACCGCGACGATCATCGCGCGGCCGGCACCCCGCCCATCGGCAGCCCGCCGCCGGACAGCCGCGGGTTGACCGCCGCGATCTCGGCGCGCAGCGCCGCCGCCTCCTCGGCGCGGCCGGCGGCGTCGAGCGCCACCGCCAGCGCCTGCCGGTTGAACATCTTGAACAGCCAGTCCTGGCTCTGGTAGTGGATCTCCCGGTCGGCGGCTCGGAAGCGCTCGACGGCGGCGTCCGGCCGGCCGCGGTGGAGGAGCCCGACGGCCTCCAGGTGGGCGACCGCGGTGCGCACCATCGGGTCCTCACCGTAGCCGCGCACCTGCTCGACGATCGCCGCGGCCGTCTCCTCGTCGCCGGCCTGCCAGGCCGCCCAGTGGCTGATCACCAGGAGGTCGCCGGCCATCTGCCGGCAGTCGCCGCCGCGGGCGACGACCTCCTGCCAGCGGCCGCCGGCGGCCGAGCCCCAGAGGTCCACCCGGCAGTCGAGCGCCAGGAGCCCCGGCTCCGGGCAGCCGCCGGCCTGCCGGGCCTCGGCGGCGCGGGCGGCGGCGGCCGTGGGATCGCCGGCGAGGAGCTCCACGAGCACCAGGTTCTGCCACGAGGCGCAGAAGTCCCCCTTGACCGCCACCGCGCGCTCGAACTGCCGCTCGGCCTCGTCGTAGCGGCCGGTCAGGAGGTAGAGCTCGCCCAGCGAGTCGTGCGGGTTCGCCTGGTCGGGAGCGACGTAGCGGTAGATCTCGAAGCGCTCCTCGGCGGCGGCGAAGTCGCCGCGCGCCATCGCCAGGTAGCCCAGGAAGTTCTGCGCCTGGACGCGGTTGGGGTCGAGCTCGATCAGCCGCTCGAAGCAGCGCTCCGCCTCCTCGACCTCGCTGCGGGCGAAGGCGGCGTTGCAGGCGAGGTCGAGGGCGTAGGGATCGTCCGGGTGGTCGGCGAGGAACTCCTCGACCAGCGAGCGCGCCGTCTCGCCGTCGCGGTCGACGCGGGCGAGCACCCAGCGGGCGAGGAGGCGCTCGCGCGGGGTGACGCGGTCGAGGTCGGCGGCGCGCACCTCGTCGAGCAGCGCCGCGAGCCGCTCGCGCTCGATGCCCGCCATGTTGCCGAGCTGGACGATCCGCACCTTGGGGGCGAGGAAGTCGGCGTCGTGCTCGAGCGCGCGGTCGAAGTGGGCGACGCCGTCGTCGTAGTAGAGCTTCTGCATCGCCTGCTCGCCCGCCTCGAGCTCGGCCAGGGCGGTGGGGGAGTCGGTGGTCCACTCCGGGGCGTCGGCGCGCCACCAGCGAGCGGCGGCCGCCGCCGCGGCGACCACCACGAGGAGCGCCACCAGCGGGAGGAGCTTCTTCATCGGCGGGCCGTTCTTCGGGGATCGTTCATGCGTCGGTCTCCACCGCCCGCGGGCGGCCGATGGCGAGGAGCGTGACGTCGTCGTAGGCCGGCTCGCCGCGGGTGAAGTCGTCGAGCGCGGCGAGCACCGCGTCGACCACCTCCTGCGGCTCGGGGTCCGCGCCGGCGAGCACCGCGGCCAGCCGCTCCTGGCCGAACGGCTCGCCCGTCGGGTCCTGCGCCTCGACGACGCCGTCCGAATAGGCGAGGAGCAGCTCCCCGAGGTCGAGCCGCGTCTCGAGGCCGCGATGACCGCCCTGGCAGAGGGCGCCCAACGGCAGCCGGTGGTCGGGCAGCGGCAGTTCCTCCACCGCGCCGGCGGCGGTGCGCTTGAGCGGCTGCGGCTGGCCGGCGAGAAGATAGCGCAGCCGGCCGTCGCCGCCGTTCGGCGTGAAGTAGCCGAGGGCGACGAAGCTGCGGTCGGCGATGTCGTAGAGTCGCCGGTTGGCGAGCCGGAACAGCTCCTCCGGCTCGCGGTGCGACAGCGCCAGCGCGTGGAGGACCTCGGAGGCGGCCATCATCATCAGCGCGCCGGAGACCGACTTGCCGGAGACGTCGCCCCAGACGACCGCCGTCCTGCCCGGCGCGGGGCCGGGGAGCGCGGCGTAGAAGTCGCCGCCCACGTGCCGCGCCGGCCGGCACGCCGCCGCCACCCTCCAGCCGTCGCCGAGGTCGAGGCCGCGCGGCAGGAGCGCCGCCTGGATCGCCGAGGCGATCTCCAGCTCGCGCTCGAGCTCGGCCTGCCGCGCCCGCGCCTCGAGGAGGTGCGAGGTCTCGAGCGCGATCGCCGCCTGGTGGAAGACGCCGGAGAGGAGCTCCAGCTCCTCGCCTTCGAAGGTCACCCGCGGCTCCTTCTCGCCGAGGAGCACGAGGCCGAGCCGCCGCCGGCTCGAGGCGAGGAGCCCGATCACCGCCACCCGCAGGGCCCCGAGCTCGCCGACCTGCCGGTCGACCGCCGGCGAGCGCAGGCGGACGAGGTCGAGGTCGTCGAGCCGGGCGACGCCGCCGCCGCGCCGCCGCAGGTGCTCGACGAGGAGCTCGGCGGGGGCGATCCGCTCCGGCAGCTCGGCGGGGCCGACCACCCGCTCCATCGCGCCGGCGCGCTCCTCGCCGCGGTCGTCGCCGCGGTCGAGGTAGAGGGCGGCGAAGCGGAGGCCGAGGAGCCGCGGCAGCTCCGCCACCCGCTCGCGGACCACCGCCGCCGGGTCGGCGCCGCCGGCGAAGCCCTCGCCGAGCTCGATCATCACCCGCTGGAGGCGCGTCCGCTCGGCGAAGAAGAAGCGGTCCATCGGCCCCTGGATGCGCCGCCGGAGCGGCTCGAACAGGAGCACGATGGCGAGCGCGAAGAGGAGCGGGAAGTAGCGCGCCTCGGCCAGCTCGGTGCCGCGGAAGATGGCGTTGAACGAGGCGATCCCCAGCGCGTAGAGCACGGTGACGACGGCGGTGGTGCCGGTGTAGAGCAGGCTCTTGCGGAGGATCACCCGCACGTCGAGGAGCTGGAAGCGGAAGATCGCGTAGGCGAAGGTCAGCGGGATGGCCGCCAGCGGCACGACGCCGGTGAAGATCCACTCCTCGGTGTGGAGGAAGGAGGGGAAGGCGACGGTGGTGACCAGGAACGGCAGCCAGCCGACCAGCGACCCGGCGAGCACCAGGGTGGCGCCGCGGCGCTGGCCGGAGTCGGGCAGCCGCGCCCGGTTCGCCGCCAGCACGGCGAGCGCGGCGACCACGTAGACCGCCAGCACCCACCAGTTGGCGACCGGCGCGCCGCTGATCAGCCGCCCCGGCGCCCCCGCCCCCGCCGCCGCGCCGACCGCCAGCGCGAAGACCGCCACCGGCAGGAGGTAGAGCACCGCCAAGACCGTCGCCCGCGTGCGCGAGCCGGAGAGCCGCGCCGCCGTCTCGCCGAGGTGCCCGTCCCACACCGGCCGCGGGAAGATGAGGAAGAAGTGGAGGAACGCCGCCGGCAGGAGCAGGAGCGCCGCGGTTCCGGTGTGGAGCACGAAGGCGTCGATCCAGGAGTACGACGCCGGCCGCAGCCGGCAGACGAGGAAGAGCAGGAACAGCGAGCAGAGCAGGAAGAACACCTGCGCCGAGCGCAGCCGCGGCTGGTGGAGGAGGACGAACAGGCCGATGAAGAAGAACGAGAAGCCGAGGACGCAGGCGTAGAGGTAGCTGGTGTCGCCGATCTGCCGGCGCCCGAGGGCCACCGTCACCTCGGCGAGCTCGCCGCCGTCCCCCTCCGCCGCGGCCGGCCGCCGCACCAGGTAGGCGACCGTCTCGCCGATCTCCCGCTCGTTGAGGATCGCCGCCGCGTGCGCCTTGCTCTCGATCAGCGTCCGCCCGATGCCGACGATGCGGTCGCCCGGGGCGATCCCCGCCCGCGCCGCGCCCGAGCCCGGCACCACCGCGCCGACGGTCAGCCCGCCCGGCGCCTCCGCCTCGAGCACCACGCCGTCGTACGGCCGCGGCAGGTACATGTCGACGATCGACAGCGCGGCCAGGGCGAAGGCGGCCAGACCCAGCGCGAGCAGGGGAGCGGGGGGGCGGGTCGGGGACATCGGCGGCGGGCTCCATCCTACGGGATACGCCGCCCGGACGCGCGGGTTGGCCGGCGCCGGCGGCGGCGATCCCGTAGAATCCCGTCGCGCTTCCGCCCGGAACCGACAGGAGATCTCCATGCGCGCACTCGTCCGTACGCTCGCCGCCGTCACCGCCGTCCTCGCCGGCGGCCTCCTCCTCGCTCCGCCGCTCGCCCCCCCGGCCGAGGCGGCCGAGGGCTGGTCGGCGGTGGGACTCCAGGTGCGCGAGGGGCGGCGGCCGGCGGCCGGGGTCGAGGTGCGGCTGCGGGCGGAGGGGCCGAGCCTCGCCGATCCCGGCACGGTGGCCACCGGGGTCACCGACGACGAGGGGCGGGCGGTGATCTACGTGGCCCCCGGGGTGTGGCGGCTGGAGCTCCTGCGCGGCGGCGAGGTGGCCTACTTCGTCAGCCTGCGGGTGACGCCGGGCCGCCGCGCCGAGGAGCTCGGCTCGCCGGCGCGCGACGTCGACGCCCCGGACCTCCGCTGGCGCTACTTCGCGGTCGACGAGCCGCCGCCGGTCGAGCTCCTGGAGCCGCGGCGGACGGCGCCGCGGGTGACGGCGGAG
>DATABP010000716.1:0-10071 GCA_036259515.1 Thermoanaerobaculia bacterium
GGCGCCGGGGGCGGAATGGAGAGCGGCGTCTCGGGCGGGGTCCGCAAGCCCGGCGCCGCCGCCCCCCCGGTCCCCGACTTCGAGGTCTCCGTCCCGGTGCGCGAGGACGGCGAGATCGTCGGGCACGTGCGGGCGTCGCTCTCGGCCGGCGTGCTCGACCGGCTGCTGGCGCAGGTCGCAGTCGACGAGGGCGACGTGCCGTTCGTGGTCGACGCCGGCGGCTCCGTCCACCTGCGCGACGACGAGGCGGCGGGGCGGCTGGCCGGGATCGAGGTGGGCGAGCTGGCCGGCGTGGCGGCCGGCGGCCGGCGGGTGATCGGCGACTGGGTGGTCGCCACCGCCCACGACGAGGAGACCGGGCTGACCTTCGGCGTCGCCCGGCCGATGGGCGGCGCCCTCGCCGAGGTGCGCAAGAGCGCCGCCCGCAACTTCGCCTTCGGTCTCGGCTTCGTGGCGCTCGCCGGGCTCGCCGTGCCGGCGCTGTCGCGGCGGATGACGCGGCAGGTGGGCGTGCTCACCGACGGTGCCGCGCGCATCGCCCGGGGCGACCTGACGACGCGGCTGCCGGTGCAGACCGACGACGAGATCGGCCAGCTCGCCGCCGCCTTCAACCACATGGCGCGCGACCTCTCCGAGCACCAGGCGCGGCTCCTCGCCGAGGAGCGGCGGCGCCACGAGCGGGAGGCCGCCGAGCGCCTGCTGCGCGCCGACCACGCGCGGAAGAGCGCCGAGCTCGAGGAGGCGCGCGCCTTCCAGCTCTCGCTCCTGCCGCGCACGCTGCCGGCCGGCGACGGCTTCGAGCTCGCCGTCTTCACCCGCACCGCGGCCGAGGTGGGCGGCGACTTCTACGACTTCCAGCTCGCCGACGACGGGACGCTGACGGTGGCGGTGGGCGACGCCACCGGCCACGGCGCCCGCGCCGGCACCATGGTGGCGGTGACCAAGAGCCTGTTCGCCGGCTACGACCCGGTGGCCGGCCCGGCGGAGTTCCTCGGCCGGGCGGCCGGGGCGGTGCGGCGCATGGAGCTCGGGCGGATGGCGGTGGCGCTGCTGCTGGCGCGTCTGTCGCCGCCGGGGGAGGGGCCGCGGCGGCTGACCGTCGCCACCGCGGGGATGCCGCCGGTGCTGGTGCGGCGGGCGGACGGCGGCGAGGCGGCGGTCGAGGAGGTCTACGCCCCGGGCATGCCGCTCGGCGGACTCGACACCGCCTACGCCGAGACCACGGTCGAGGTCGCCGCCGGCGACATCGTCCTGCTGACCACCGACGGCTTCCCCGAGCTCGCCGACCGCCGCGGCGAGCCGCTCGGCTACGGCGAGGTCCGCCGCCTCCTCGCGACGGCTCCGGCCGAGGGGCCCGACGCCATCGCCCGCCACCTCTCCGCCGCGGTCGCCGCCCGCACCGCCGGCGGCCCACCGGACGACGACGTCACCTTCGTCGTCGTGCGGGTGGGCTGACGCGCCGGCGGCCGATCAGCCGCCGGCCGGCGCCGCGAAATCCTCCGAGCGGACGTCGATGGTGATCATGAAGCCGTTGGTGCCGCGGGTCTCGAAGGCGCGCTCGCCGACCCGGTAGGCGTTGACCTCGTTCGGCATCAGCACGAAGCCCTCGTTGCGCGGCGCCGCCCAGTACTTGAGGTTGTCGAACGTTCCAGGCGGGCGCGGAGCGGCACGGCCGCTCGCCGGCCCGCCGAGTCCTCGGCGGCGGGAGGGGCGGGTTCGTTACGCTACATCCGGCCGTAATTCGGCCCCCCGCCGCCCTCCGGCGGCACCCAGTCGATGACCTGGTAGGGGTCCATCACGTCGCAGGTCTTGCAGTGGACGCAGTTCGAGAAGTTGATCTGCAGCCGGCGGCCGGTGGGGGAGGCCGCGTCGTCGACCATCTCGTAGACGTTGGCGGGGCAGAAGCGCTGGCAGGGGTTGGCGTACTCCGCCGTGCAGCGGGTGTGGCAGACGTCGGGGTCGATCACCACCAGGTGGGCGGGCTGGTCCTCCTCGTGGGCGGCGCCGGAGTGGTAGACGTCGGCGAGCTTGTCGAAGGTGAGCCGGCCGTCCGGCGGCACCGGCGACGATGGGGCGTGGCGGCGGCCCTCGGGGCGGTCGAGGCGCTCCAGCCGCTCGTGGCCGAAGCGGTTCCGCAGCCGGTCGCGGAGGCCGAAGCCGCGGCCGCCGGTCACCATCCCCAGCCCGCCCTGGAGCATGCCGGCGAGCGTGCCGCGCTCGAAGCTCTGATGGAAGTTGCGCACCGGCCAGAGCTCGGTCCGGATCGAGCTCGCCGCCACCTTGTCCTCGAAGCTCCGGAGCCGCTCGGCGGAGAGGTCGCCCGCCGCCAGCCCTTCGAAGATCGTGTCGGCGGCCAGCATGCCCGAGCGGATCGCCAGGTGGATGCCCTTCAGCCGCTGGCTGTTGAGGTGGCCGCCGGAGTCGCCGATCACCAGGAAGCCGTCGCCCCAGCCGCGCGGCATCGCCCACCAGCCGCCCTCGGGCAGCGCCTTGGCGCCGTAGTGGGTCATCGTGCCGCCGTCGAGCAGAGCGCGGAGCCGCGGGTGGGTCTTGAAGCGCTGGAACTCCTGGTGCGGGTCGAGCCACGGGTTCTCGTAGTCGAGGCCGACGACCAGGCCGACGATCGCCTGGCGGTCCCGCATGCCGTAGACGAAGCCGCCGCCGAAGGTGCGCATCCCGAGCGGCCAGCCGAGGGTGTGGATCACCTGCCCGGGCGCGAGCCGGCCCTCCGGCAGCTCCCAGATCTCCTTGAGGCCGAGGGCGTAGACCTGCGGGTTCTCGTCGCGCGAGAGCCCCAGCTCGCCGTCGAGCTGCTTGGCGAGGGTGCCGCGCGCCCCCTCGGCGAGCACGGTCACCCGGGCGCGGACGTCGATGCCCGGCTCGTAGTTCGCCTTCCTGACGCCGTCGTGCGAGACGCCGCGGTCGCCGGTCCGCACGCCGACCACCCGGCCGTCCTCGATCAGCGCGCGGGTGGCGGCGAACCCGGCGAGGACGTCGACCCCGGCCGCCTCGACCTTCGGCGCCATCCACTTGACCAGCTTGCCGAGCGAGATCACGTAGTTGCCGTGGTTGTGGAGCGGCGGCGGGATGGGGAGCGACACGGCGCGCCTCTCGCCGAGCCACCACATCGCCTCGCGCCCGACCTCCGCCTCGAACGGCGCCTGGCGCCAGTCGTCGGGGAAGAGCTCGGCGAGCGAGCCGGGGTCGAGCACCGCGCCCGAGAGCTGGTGCGCCCCGATCTCCGCCCCCTTCTCGAGCACCGCGATCGCCGCCTCGATCGGCTCGCCGGCGGCGGCCCCGGAGGCGACGGCGGCGTTGTGCTCCTCGATCCGCCGCGCCAGCCGGTACGCCCCCGCCAGCCCCGCCGGCCCGCCGCCGACGAAGAGGACGTCGAGGTCGAGGGTCTCGCGTTCGGCGGGCATGGCGCGCTACTTCCGCCGCGCCACGAGATCGATCTCGACCAGCGCTCCCTTGGGCAGCCCGGCGACCTGCACCGTCGACCGCGCCGGGCGGTGGTCTCCCATCGCGTCGCCGTAGAGCTGGTTGACGAGCGGGAAGTCGGCGAGGTCGGTGAGGTAGATCGTCGTCTTGACCACGTCGCCGAAGCCGAGGCCGGCCTCGGCGAGGACGGCGGCGAGGTTGGCGAGCACCTGGCGGGCCTGCGCCTCGAAGCCCTCGCGCAGCTCGCCGCTCGCCGGATCGAGGCCGACCTGGCCGGAGGTGAAGACGAAGTCGCCCACCGAGACCGCCTGCGAGTAGGGGCCGATCGCCGCCGGGGCGCGGTCGGTGTGGTGGGTGTGGATGTGGTGGCTCATGGCGTCTCCTCGCGCGCGTCGCCGCCGTCGTCGTCGCCGAGCACGCCGATGTAGGGGAGGTTGCGGTAGAGGCCCTCGTAGTCGAGGCCGTAGCCGACCACGAAGACGTCGTCGATGGTGAAGCCGCGGTAGTCGATCGGCACCTCGACCCGGCGCGCCGCCGCCTTGTCGAGCAGCGCGCACAGCTTGACGCTCCGCGCGCCGCGGAAGCGCAGGAGGTCGAGGATGGTGCGCAGCGTGTAGCCGGTGTCGACGATGTCCTCGACCAGCAGCACGTCGCGGCCCCGGATCCAGGTGTCGATGTCCTTGAGGATGCGCACCTCGCCGGGGCTGGTGCCGCCGCGGTAGCTCGAGGTCTGGAAGAAGTCCATGCGCACCGGCATGTCGCGGACCTGCTTGAGCAGGTCGACGAGGAAGAACACCGAGCCGTGGAGGACGCCGACGGTGAGCAGCGGATCGTCGGCCGTGCGGCCGGGGCCGTAGTCGCGCTCGATCTCGGCGGCCATCTCGGCCACCCGCCGCTCGAGCTCCTGCCGGGGGATCAGCACCTTCGGCTGCTTCATGCCTGGATGCGCCTCGCTTCGGCCGCGCCGCGGCGCGGGGGTTATGATTCCGGCCCGGGGGACACCGTGCCGATGGCCGTCGAAGAGCTGGGCGAGCTCCACCACCGGTACGTCGACCTCTCGCAGCGCTTCCGCGCCGCCTGGGTGTTCCACCAGTTCCTGCAGAGCCTGGGCAAGCTGTCGGGCAGGGAGGGCCCGCCGCCCCTGGCCGGCCCCTTCCAGGAGCTCTACGCCGACCTCAAGGAGTGCGCCCAGGAGCTCTCCGCGACCAGCGCCGGGCGCCTCGGCCCCCGGCTCGCCGCGGTCGACCGCGAGCTCGCCGGGTTGACCGCCACGCTGCGGGCGGAGGATACCAGATGGCCCCCCGGCGACCTGCGCCGTTTCTTCCGTCGCTACAAGAACTACGACGGCAAGGTGCTGGTGCAGCTGGTGCGCTTCTACCTCCTCGCCGAGCCGCCCGACGCGTGGAGCGAGGACCGCAAGGACAAGGTCGACTTCCTCGCCACCCGGCTGGAGGAGGAGGAGCGCGGCAACGGCCTCGAGCGCGCCGACGACCTCTTCGCCGGCCTGTGGCAGGCGCTCGGCGCGCCGCGGGTCCCCGAGGAGCGGGTCGACGGCGTGCTCCGCGCCCTGGCCGACATCCGGGCCGAGCTCGCCTCCGTCGGCAGCCTCGACGACCTCGACCGCCGCGAGGCGCTCCGCACCTACCGCGACTTCAAGCACAGCCTGGGGGCGCTCTTCTTCGAGCCGCGGGTGCTGTCGTCGGTGCTCGCCACCAACCTCGCCTTCCGCGACGTCGTCGCCGCCCTCTACGCCCGCGAGGAGAAGCGGATCACCGAGGAGTACCAGCGGGTGCTCGACCTCGGCCGCGACGGCGAGGTGCCGGCCGACCTCGACGGCGAGCTCGACCGCTTCCACCAGGAGGTCGAGCGCTTCGAGCGCAACCTCGAGCGCGACGAGCTGCGCCTCGACGAGCTCGCCCGCCTGCGCCGCCGGGTGCGCGCGCTGGTGCCGCGCCTGACGCCGGCCGAGGCCGACGAGACGGTCGAGCAGCCGGCGGCGGCGCTCGCGACGACGAACGGCGGCCCGTCACCGGCCGAGCCCGCCCTCCCGCCGCCGCCCGACCTCCTCGCCGAGCCCTACCGCCGGCTGCTCGAGGCGCTCGGCAGCGTGACCCTCGGCACCCCGGCGGAGGTGATCGTCCACTCCGCCGACCTCTTCCCGTTCCAGCTCGAAGCACGCGAGGTGATGGCCTACCGGCGGCTGCTGGAGGCCCCGGGCGGGCCCCCCGCGGCGGGCGGCGGCGGCGACGTGGCGGTCGAGCGCTTCCTGCTCGAGGCCGCGGCGCTCCGCGTGGCGCTCGCCGACGAGGCGCAGGCGGCGGGCTCGATCGAGGGCCGCGTCGAGGGCGTCGACCGCGTCCGCCTCGCCCGCCTCGCCGCCCTCGCCGACACCTACCTCCGCCGCTTCGGCCACCACGAGGAGCAGGCCCTCCTCGCCGCCCGCCCCGCCGACGCCCGCACCTTCGCCTACCTCCGTGTCCGCCTCACCCAGCCGTGGAGCGAGGTGTGGCTGCTGGCGCACGAGGAGATCAGGCGGGGCTGACCAGCCGCGGGTCGGCCAGGAGCGCCGCGAGCAGCCGGCGGATCTTGCCCGCCGCGGCGGTGGCGGCGGCGAGGACCTCGTCGTGATCGAGCGGGCGGTCGGTGACGCCGGCCGCGGCGTTCGAGACCAGCGAGACCACCAGCACCCGCATCCCCATGTGCCGCGCGGCGATCACCTCGAGCACCGTCGACATGCCGGTGACGTGGCCGCCCAGGCGGTGGAGCATGCGGACCTCGGCCGGCGTCTCGTAGCTCGGGCCGGCGACGCCGGCGTAGACGCCGGGGCGGAGGTCGATCCCCAGCCCGGCCGCCTTCTCGCGCGCCAGCGCCCGGAGCCCCGGATCGTAAGCGGTCAGCATGTCCGGGAAGCGCGGGCCCCAGCCCGGCGGGAGCTGGCCGCGCAGCGGGTTGAGGCCGGTGAGGTTGAGGTGGTCCTCGACCAGCACCAGGTCGCCCGGGGAGAGCGCCGGGTCGAGGCCGCCGGCGGCGTTGGTCATCACCAGCGTGCGGGCGCCGAGGAGCCGCGCCAGGCGCACCGGGTACACCGTCTCCGCCGCGCTGTAGCCCTGGTAGGAGTGGAGGCGGCCGCGCTGGTAGAGCGTCGGCCGGCCGCCCGCCGGCGCCAGCAGCACCGCCTCGAGCGGATGCCCCTCGACGGCGTGGATGGGGAAGGGGACGAGCTCCTGGAGCGGCACCGGGCCGGCCGCCGCGCCGTCGAGGTCGACCGCCAGCCCCGAGCCGGACACCAGCAGCACCTCGGGGGCCGGCCAGCCGAGCGCCCAATAGCGCCGCACCCCCTCGTCGAGCGGTCCCGCGAAGTCGTCGCTCATGGCGGGCGGATGTTACACGGCGCCCGGGCGGCAGCCGCGATGGTATCGTCGCGGCTCCGCCGGCGCCTCGCGCCGAGGAGACCACCCCCCTTGTCCGAGCTCGACGAGCAGATCCGCGTGCGGCGGGAGAAGCGCGACGCGCTGGCCGCGGCCGGCGTGCCGCTCTACCCGCACCGCTTCGAGCTCGACGCCGAGCCGGCCGAGGTGCACCGCAAGCACGGCGGCCGCTCGGCCGAGGAGCTGGAGGGGATCGCGCTGCGGCTCGCCGTGCCGGGGCGGGTGACCGCGATCCGCGAGCACGGCAAGCTCGCCTTCGTCGACCTCTCGGACGGCCGCGAGAAGCTCCAGCTCTTCCTCCGCAAGAACCAGCTCCCGGAGCCGGCGGCGGCGGTGCTCGCCCATCTCGACCTGGGCGACCTGATCGGCGCCACGGGCACCCTGATGCGCACCCGCCATGGCGAGCTGTCGCTCCTCGCCGACGACGTCGTGCTCCTCGCCAAGGCGCTCCGCCCGCTGCCCGAGAAGTGGCACGGCCTGGCCGACGTCGAGGCGCGCTACCGCCAGCGCTACCTCGACCTCGCCACCAACCCGGAGTCGCGGCGCGTGTTCGAGGTGCGCGCGCGGCTGGTCGCCGGCTTCCGCCGCTTCCTCGACGAGCGCGGCTTCGTCGAGGTCGAGACCCCGATGATGCATCTGATCCCCGGCGGCGCCACCGCGCGGCCGTTCAAGACCCACCACAACGCGCTCGACCTCGACCTCTACCTGCGCATCGCGCCGGAGCTGTTCTTGAAGCGCCTCCTGGTCGGCGGGCTGCCCAAGGTCTACGAGATCAACCGCAACTTCCGGAACGAGGGGATCTCCACCCGTCACAACCCCGAGTTCACGATGCTGGAGTTCTACTGGGCCTACGCCGACCACCGGCTGCTGATGGACTTCGTCGAGGAGATGCTCTCGGCCCTCGCCGCCGAGGCGCTGGGTGCCGACGAGGTGCGCTGGCGCGGCGAGGCGATCCCGCTCGCCCGGCCCTGGCCGCGGAGGAGCATCCGCGAGCTGGTCGTCGAGCACACGGCGCTCTCGGCGGGCGAGGCGGAGGACCCGGCGGCGCTCGCCGGCGAGCTCTCCCGCCGCGGCGCGCCGCTGCCGCCGTCGCGGAGCTACGGGCACCTCCTGATGGCGCTCTTCGAGCACGCCGCCGAGGAGCACCTCACCGGCCCGGTCTTCGTCACCGGCCATCCGGTCGAGGTCTCGCCGCTCGCCAAGCAGTCGCCCGAGGACCCGCGCTTCACCGAGCGCTTCGAGCTCTACCTCGGCGGCATGGAGATCGCGAACGCCTTCTCGGAGCTCAACGATCCCGACGTCCAGGCCGAGCGCTTCCGCGCGCAGGTGGCGGCGCGCGAAGAGGGCGACGCCGAGGCGCACCTCTTCGACGCCGACTACGTGCGGGCGCTCGAACACGGCATGCCGCCGGCCGGCGGCTGCGGCATCGGCATCGACCGGCTGACCATGCTGTTCACCGACCGGCCGTCGATCCGCGACGTGATCCTCTTCCCGCTGCTGCGTCCGGAGCCGTCGGAGGAGAGCACGGCGCCGGCGCCGCCGGACGAGCCCTGATGCCCTTCCCGGTCGAGCTGGCGCTGCGCTACCTGAAGAGCACCCGCCGCGACGCCTTCGCCAGCTTCCTCTCGGCGGTGGCGGCGATCGGTCTCGCGATCGGCGTCGCCTTCCTGGTGCTGACGCTGGCCGCGATGTCCGGTTTCCAGGGGGTGCTGATCGACGAGGTGCTGGCACGCTCGCCGCGGCTCCTGGTCGAGCTGCCGGCGGCGGCGGGGAAGGAGACGGTGGAGCGCGCGCGGCGGGCGCTGGCCGGCCAGCCCGAGGTCGCCGCCGTCCACGAGACGGTGCGCGGCCAGGGCTGGATCGTCGTCCGCGGCCTCGCCCGGGCGGTGGAGATGACCGGCTTCTCCGGCCCGGTGCCCCCCGGCTACCCCGGCGCCGAGGGCGGCGAGCCGGGCCTCTACCTCGACTCGACGCTCGCCGGGAGCTGGGGGATCGAGCCGGGCGACCCGGTCGAGGTGGTCTCGCCGGTGCCCACGCTGGTGCCCTTCGGCCCGCCGCAGCCGCGCGTCCGCACCGTGCCGCTCGCCGGCACCTTCCGCGCCCCGCGGACGCAGGAGGACCGCTCGCGGATCGCGCTTCCGCTCGACCTCGCCCGCTCACTGCTGCCCGACCGCCCGCGGGCGCTCGCCGCCGACCTCCCGATCGAGGCCGCCCCCGAGATCGCCGACCGCCTCGCCGGCCGCCTCCCCGAGGGCGCCACCGTCCGCACCTGGCAGGAGATCAACCGCTCGCTCTTCTTCGTGCTCAAGCTGGAGAAGGCGCTGATGTTCGTCGCCGTGGCGCTGATCGTCCTCGTCGCCGCCTTCGCCCTGGTCGCCGACCTGGCGCTGATCGTCTCCTCGAAGCGGGCGGAGATCGGCATGCTCGGCGCGATGGGGGCCCCGCCGGGGATGGTGCGCCGCACCTTCGTGCTGGTCGGCGCGCTCCTCGCCGCCGCCGGTGCCGGCACCGGCACCCTCCTCGGCGTCGGCGCCTCCTGGGTGCTCGACCGCTACCGCTTGATCCAGCTCCCCGGCCAGGTCTACGTCTTCGACTACGTGCCCTTCGACGTGCGCCCGGCCGACCTCGCCGTCGTCCTCGCGCTGACCGTCGTCCTGGCGCTGTCGTTCTCCTGGTACGCGGCGCAGCGGGCGGCGGCGCTGGTGCCGGTGGAGGCGCTGCGGCGATGAGCGTCCGCGTCGAGGCCCGTAGCGTCGCCAAGAGCTACCGCGACGGCACCCGCGTCGTCGAGGTCCTGCGCGGCATCGACCTCGCGGTCGAGCCCGGCGAGCTGGTCGCCATCGTCGGCCCCTCCGGCTCCGGCAAGTCCACCCTCCTCCACCTCCTCGGCACCCTCGACCGCCCCGACGTGGGCCAGGTGCTGATCGGCGGCCAGGACGTCGCCACCCTCACCGGCACCCGCCTCGCCGCCTTCCGCAACCGCACCATCGGTTTCGTCTTCCAGTTCCACCAGCTCCTGCCGGACTTCACCGCGCTCGAGAACGTGATGCTGCCGGGGAGGATCGCCGGACGATCGGCGGGAGAGCTGGAGCCGGCGGCACTGCGGCTGTTGGACGAGGAGGGCCTGTCGCACCGGCTGGACCACTTCCCGAGCGAGCTCTCCGGCGGCGAGCGGCAGCGGGCGGCGCTGTGCCGGGCGCTG
>DATABP010000717.1:0-3481 GCA_036259515.1 Thermoanaerobaculia bacterium
GCCGCCGCCCACGTGCGCTTCCGCTCCCGCTCGTTCGTCGAGCGCCTGCTCGCCACCGCCCAGGAGCTCCTCCGCGAGGATCCGCGGGAGGCCTCGCAGCTCGCCGGCCTGGTTCCCGTGACGCTGATCGCCGCCGGCACCGTCCACACGCCGTGGGGCCAGGAGCTGCGGGTGCGGGCGCTCGCCTGCCGCGGCAACGCCCTGCGCCTGCTCGGCGACCTCGCCGCCGCGGACGCCTGCTTCGCCGAGCTGCGGCGGCGGCTGGCGACCGCCAAGCTCGACGACGTCGCGCTCCACGCCGAGGTGTGCAGCCTCGAGGCGTCGCTCCGTCTCGCCCAGCGCCGCTTCTCCGAGGCCGAGGACCTCCTCGACCGCATGGTGCTCTTGACCCGCCTCGCCGGCGACGACGTCGGCCTGGCCAAGGCGCAGATCCAGCGCGGCATCCTGCTCCGCCAACGCGACCAGCTCGACGCCGCGGCCGCGGGGCTTCGCGAGGCCCTGGGCCTGCTCGCCGACGCCGACGAGCCCAAGCTGATGGCCGCCGCGGCGGGCAACCTGGCGGTCCTCGAGTGCGAGCGTGAGCGCTTCGACGCCGCGGCCGAGATCGTCGAGACCCATCGCGAGCTCCTCTCGAGCGGCGGCTCGCCGTCGGCGACGGTGCTCCTGCTCGGCCTCGAGGGGCGGATCGCGCAGGGGCTCGGCCGCCCCGAGGAGGCGGCGGAGAAGTTCCTCGCCGCGCACCGGCTGGCGCTCGCCAGGGGATTCGAGTACGACGCCGCCCTCGTCGCCCTCGACCTCGCCCTCCTCTACGCCGAGCAGGGCCGCTTCGCCGAGGTGCGGGAGATCGCGGCCACCATCCAGCCGCTCTTCGCCTCGCGCGAGGTCCACCGCGAGGCGACGGCGGCGGTGCTGCTCTTCCAGCAGGCGGTGGCGGCGGAGCGCATCACCGTCGAGGCGGTGCGCAGCCTGCGCGACGCGCTGCAGCGGAGCGGACGGCTGCCGGCGGCGGCACAGCGAGAGCGGCCGTCCTGAGCCGCCGCCGCTAGCATGGGCGCCGCGATGACGGCGCCTCCGCCCGGCCCACCTCCGGACTGCCCGCCCGAGGCGCGCGCCCTCTACGCTCCGCACGGCCGCCCCGGCGCCTTCTTCAATCCCTGGCGGCCGTTCCGGATGCCGTTCGGCAACGTCGTCCGCTGGTGGCTCTCGCCCGGCCGCTACGACAAGTCCGCGCCGCCGCGGGTGCCGCGCGTGCCGTGGGACGGCCGCCGGCTGGGCGAGACGGGCGAGGCGGCGGTCACCTGGATCGGCCACGCCAGCTTCGCCCTCGAGGACGGCCGGGGCGGCGTCGCGCTGACCGATCCGCACTTCGGCCCCCGCGCGCTCCTGCCCCGCCGCCACCTGCCGCCGGGCGTGCCGCTCGCCGCCGTCCCCGAGGATGCCGTGGCCGTCGTCTCGCACGACCACTACGACCACCTCGACCGCTGGACCGTGCGCCGGCTGCCGGCGTCGACGCAATGGCTGGTCCCCCTCGGCCTCGGCGGCTTCCTCCGCCGCCGGGGCGCCCGCCGGGTGGTCGAGCTCGACTGGTGGCAGAGCGCCCGCGCCGGACCGTGGACCGTCGCCTGCCTGCCGGCGCAGCACTGGTCGAACCGCGTCTTCGCGCGCCGCAACGGCTCGCTGTGGTGCTCCTGGCTGCTCTCCGCCGCCGGGCGGACGGTCTACTTCGCCGGCGACACCGGCGCCTTCCCCGGCTTCGCCGAGATCGGCCGCCGCTTCCCCGGCATCGACCTCGCCCTCCTGCCGATCGGCGCCTGGGAGCCGCGCTGGTTCATGGGCTACCAGCACCTCGACCCGAAGGAGGCGTACGACGCCTTCCTCGCCCTCGGCGCACGGGCGATGATCGGCATGCACTGGGGCTGCTTCGACCTGACCGACGAGCCGATCGACCTCGCGCCACGCGTGCTCGCCGAGGCGATCGCCCGCCGCGGCGGCGATCCGCGGGTGCGCACCCTGGCCGTCGGCGAGCGCTGGCCGCTGCCGCCGCCCGTGCCCTGACCGGGCCCCCGGCCGCTACAATGACGGGATGAGCGAGTCGCTGGCCGTCGCCCCCTCCGCCGTCCGGCCGCCCGGCCGGAACGACCCCTGCTGGTGCGGCAGCGGGAAGAAGTACAAGAAGTGCCACCTCGGGCGCGACCGGGTCGCCAAGGGCCCCGAGCCGGCCGCCGCGCCGCGCTCCGGCATCGTGCTCAAGACGCCGGAGGAGATCGAGGGCATCCGCCGCGCCGGCCAACTCACCAGGCGCCTCCTCGACGGCCTCGGCGAGGTCGTGCGCCCCGGGGTGACCACCGAGGAGATCGACCGCTGGGTGCACGAGCGGATGCTCGCCGCCGGCGCCACCCCGGCCACCCTCGGCTACAAGGGCTACACGAAGAGCACCTGCATCTCGATCAACGAGGTGGTCTGCCACGGCATCCCCGACGAGCGCGCGCTGGCGGAGGGCGACGTCGTCAACGTCGACGTCACCTCGCTCCTCGACGGCTTCTACGGCGACGCCAGCCGGATGTACGAGGTGGGGCGGGTGAGCGAGGAGGCGGCGCGGCTGGTGCGGGTGACCCGCGAGGCGCTCGAGCTCGGCATCGCCGCGGTGCGCCCCGGCGGCCGGCTGGGCGACGTCGGCGCGGCGATCGAGCGCCACGCCCGCGCCCACGGCTACTCGGTGGTCAAGAACTTCGGCGGCCACGGCATCGGCCGCACCTTCCACGAGGAGCCGTTCGTGCCCCACTTCGGCAAGGCGGGCACCGGCATTCCGCTGGTGCCGGGGATGGTGTTCACCATCGAGCCGATGCTCAACCAGGGCACCTGGAAGGTCGAGGTGCTCGACGACGGCTGGACCGCGGTGACCGCCGACGGCAGGCTCTCGGCGCAGTGGGAGCACACCGTGGCGGTGACCGCCGCCGGCGTCGACGTGCTCACCGCCTGACCGGTCGCGAGAGCCGTTCTTACCCGCCGGCACAGGCGGTTCCGAGGGGCGGGGGCCGTGCACGGGTTGTGCAACGTCGGCCTTCGTGCCCGGCCGCTCCGGGGTGGCGGTCATCGCCCACCACCCGTGCAACGGTCCACTCCGGACGGACCGGGCGTCGTTCCTCTTCCCGTCCTGGACCGTTGCGCGGAGGCTCGCGATGCCCCACACCCGACTCCCCCACGAACCGACGCCGCAGCCGCCGCGAACGCGCAGCCGCTTCGAGGACGGCGCCGTCGACCTCCACGCCGGCCGCGTTCACCCGCGGCCGAACGGAGAGCGAGCCGGCTCGATCGAGCAGCGCGGGGAGGTGGCGCCGGTGCCGGTCCCCGTCCCGGCGGCCGGGCCGGCGACGCGCCGCGTCGACCGCGTGGCGGCCGAGGAGATCGCCCCGTCGCCGCCGGCGTCGACGTGCTCACCGCCTGACCGGTCGCGAGAGCCGTTCTTACCCGCCGGCACAGG
>DATABP010000718.1:0-5956 GCA_036259515.1 Thermoanaerobaculia bacterium
GCGGCCGCCGGCGGCGGCGCCGGGTTCTCGAGCGCCGCCTGCGCCTCGACCGCGGCGGCGCCCACCGGCTCGCCGACCGGCTCGCGGTGGAGCACCCGGTCGAGGAAGGCCATCGCCTCCTCCTCGACCCGCTCGACGGTCAGCTCGGCGAGCGGCACCCGGGCGCGCAGGAACGAGAAGCCCACCCCCTCGTGGGTCACCCGCACCTCCTCGCTGGCGTCGTCGCCGAAGAAGAGGAGGGTGCGGTCGAAGTCCTCCCACGGGTCGAGCTTGACGGTGACCCCGGCGGTGGTCAGGCGGTGGAAGATCGACACCGAGTCCACGCGCCGGCGCAGCACGTCGGCGACGTCCTGGAGCACCGGCACGATCACCTGGCGCGCCGCCTGGTTGAAGCGCTCGCGGAGCTCCGGGTTGCGGCGCACCATCTCCTCGGGGTGGTAGCGCTTGTCCTCGCGGCGCGCCTCGTAGGCGGCGAGGAGCTGCTCGATCCGCTTGCGGTCGATGCGATAGGCCATCGGCCCTCCGGTCGGTCCTCGGTTCGTGCCGTGCCGCTCAGGCGGCGCGGCGCTCGCGGCGCGGCGGCAGCGCCGGCTCGCGCAGCAGGCGGTCGGCGAAGCGCATCACCTCGGCGGCGGCGACCTCGAGCGTCAGCTCCTCGACCGCCATCTCGCGGGCGAGGAGCGAGAAGCCGACGCCCTCGTGGGTGATGCGCACCTTCCCCGAGCGGACGTCGCCGAAGAAGACGAGCGCCCGCTCGTAGTCGTCCCACTGGTCGAGCTTGAGCTTGAGCCCGGCGGTGCCGAGCTGATGGAACAGGTGCGCCTTCTCCACCCGGGGCCGCAGCGTCGCCACCGCCTCCTCGAGGATCGGCAGCACCTGTTCGCGAACGGCGTGGCTGAACGCCTCGCGGAACTCGGGGTCGAGCTGCGCCCGCGTCTCCGGCCGCGCGCTCCCGTCGTCGCGCCGCCGCCGGTGCTCGTCCAGCAACCTCTCCAGTCTCTCCACGTTGCTCTCTCGCATGAAGCGTCCTTCCTCGTCGGTCGCCGGCCGGCGTCGAGGGGCGCTCCATCGACTTCGTCGCGGGAGCGCTGGGGTTCGTTACCCCTGGGGGTTCGTTACCCGCCTCGACGCCCGCCGGCGTCGGCGGGAGACGACTTCAAGACCGGTGCCACACCGCGGATAGACTCCGCCCCCGATGCCCCGCCGCGACGACCTGCGCTCCATCCTCGTCCTGGGCTCCGGCCCCATCGTCATCGGTCAGGCGTGCGAGTTCGACTACTCGGGGACCCAGGCCTGCCGGGTGCTGCGGCGGGAGGGGTACCGGGTGGTGCTGGTCAACTCGAACCCGGCGACGATCATGACCGACCCCGAGCTGGCCGACGCCACCTACGTCGAGCCGCTGGTGCCCGAGATCGTCGAGAAGATCGTCGCCCGCGAGCGGCCCGACGCGCTGCTGCCGACGGTCGGCGGCCAGACGGCGATCAACCTCACCCTGGCGCTCTCCGACGCCGGCGTCCTCGACCGCTTCGGGGTCGAGGTGCTCGGCGCCTCCCCGGAGGCGCTGCGGCTGGGCGAGGACCGGCTGCTCTTCAAGCAGGCGATGGAGGAGGTGGGGCTGTCCGTGCCGCGCTCGGGCTACGCCTCGTCGCACGCCGAGGCGCGCGAGATCGCGGCGGAGATCGGCTTCCCGATCATCGTGCGGCCGAGCTTCACCCTGGGCGGCGAGGGCGGCGGCGTGGCCTACAACAAGGACGAGCTCGACGAGGTGGTCGCCCGCGCCCTCGACGCCTCGCCGGTCCACCGCGTGCTCGTCGAGCAGAGCGTCCTCGGCTGGAAGGAGTTCGAGCTCGAGGTGATCCGCGACCGGGTGGACAACGCGATCGTCGTCTGCTCGGTCGAGAACTTCGACCCGATGGGGGTGCACACCGGCGACTCGATCACCGTCGCCCCGCAGCAGACGCTCTCCGACCGCGAGCTCCAGGCGATGCGCGACGACGCCTTCGCGGTGATCCGCCGGGTGGGCGTGGCGACCGGCGGCTCGAACATCCAGTTCGCCGTCGACCCGGCGACCGGCGCCCGGCTGGTCATCGAGATGAACCCGCGGGTCTCCCGCAGCTCGGCCCTGGCCTCGAAGGCGACCGGCTTCCCGATCGCCAAGATCGCGGCGCTCCTGGCCGTCGGGTACACGCTCGACGAGATCCCCAACGACGTCACCGGCAAGACCTTCGCCGCCTTCGAGCCCACCCTCGACTACACGGTGGTCAAGATCCCGCGCTTCGCCTTCGAGAAGTTCCCCCAGGCGGACACCACGCTCGGCACCAGCATGAAGTCGGTGGGCGAGGTGATGGCGATCGGCGCCAACTTCCGCGAGGCGCTCGGCAAGGCGATGGCCTCGCTCGAGCTCGACGGCGGCGCCGCCGAGCGCGAGCGGCGGCTGGCCGACCCGGTGGGGCTGCGCCGGCGGCTGGCGGTGCCCACCTGGCAGCGGCTGTGGGCGATCTTCGCCGCCCTGCGCCAGGGCTGGCCGGTCTCCGAGGTCGCCGAGGTGACCCGGGTCGACCCCTGGTTCCTCGCCGAGATCCGCGAGATCGTCGAGCTGGAGGCCGAGCTCGCCTGCTGGGACGCGGCGAGCGTGCCGAAGGCGCTCCTCGCCCGCGCCAAGCTCTCCGGGCTCGCCGACGCGCGCATCGCCGGCCTCCTCGCGGCGCGGCCCGAGGAGGTGGCGGCGGCGCGGGCGCGGCACCGGGTGACCCGGGTCTACAAGCGGGTCGACACCTGCGCCGCCGAGTTCCCCGCCGAGACGCCCTACCTCTACTCGACCTTCGGCGACGAGTGCGAGGCCGAGCCGTCGGCGCGCGAGAAGGTGGTGATCCTCGGCTCCGGCCCCAACCGCATCGGTCAGGGGATCGAGTTCGACTACTGCTGCGTGCACGCCGCGCTGGCGCTCCGGGCCCGCGGCTTCGAGACGGTGATGGTCAACTGCAACCCGGAGACGGTGTCGACCGACTACGACACCTCCGACCGCCTCTACTTCGAGCCGCTGACGCTCGAGCACGTGCTGGCGGTGATCGCCACCGAGCGGCCGGCGGGGGTGATCGTGCAGCTCGGCGGGCAGACGCCGCTCAAGCTGGCCCGCGGCCTCGAGCGCGCCGGGGTGCCGATCTGGGGCACCTCGCCGGACGCCATCGACCTCGCCGAGGACCGCCGCCGCTTCGGCGCGCTGCTCGCCGAGGAGGGCATCCTCACCCCGCCCAACGGCTCCGCCACCTCGCCCGCCGAGGCGCTGGCGGCGGCGCGCGAGATCGGCTTCCCGGTGGTGGTGCGGCCGAGCTACGTGCTGGGCGGCCGCGGCATGGCGATCTGCTACGACGAGGAGACCCTCGCCCACTACATGCGCCAGGCGGCCGAGGTCTCCGAGGGCTCGCCGGTGCTCCTCGACCGCTTCCTCGAGGACGCGATCGAGGTCGACCTCGACCTCGTCGCCGACGGCGAGCGGGCGGTGGTCGCCGGCATCCTGCGCCACATCGAGGAGGCCGGCATCCACTCCGGCGACTCGGCGGCGGTGCTGCCGCCCCTGCGGCTGGCCGAGAGCCAGGTCGACGAGATGCGCGAGGTCGGCCGCCGGCTGGCGCTCCGGCTGGGCGTCGTCGGCCTGATGAACGTCCAGTTCGCGATCCACGAGGGCGAGCTCTACGTGCTCGAGGTCAACCCGCGGGCGAGCCGCACGGTGCCCTTCATCGCCAAGGCGGTGGGCGTGCCGCTGGTGCGCATCGCGGTGCGCGCGATGGCCGGCGAGAAGCTCGACGAGATCGGCTTCGTCGAGGAGCCGCGGGTGCCCGGCGTCTTCGTCAAGGCGCCGGTCTTCCCCTTCCGCCGCTTCCCCGAGGTCGACCCCCTGCTCGGCCCGGAGATGAAGTCGACCGGTGAGGTGATGGGGGTCTCCGCCTCCGGCCGCTTCGGCACCGCCTTCGCCAAGGCGCTCCTCGGCGCCGGCGAGAAGCTGCCGCTCTCGGGCGCCGTCTTCGTCTCCGTCCACGACCGCGACAAGGCGGCGGTGGTGCCGGTGGCCCACAAGCTCGCCGACCAGGGCTTCCGCCTCCTCGCCACCGCCGGCACCGCCTCCTACCTCGCCGCCCAGGGCCTCCCCGTCGAGCGCGTGCAGAAGATCCACGAGGGCCGCCCGCACGTCGGCGACCTGCTGATCAACGGCGACGTCTCGCTGGTCGTCAACACCCCGCTGGGCCGCGAGTCCCACGAGGACGACACCCACATCCGCCGCCTCGCGCTCAAGCACGGGGTGCCGTGCATCACCACCATCTCGGGCGCCCTGGCGGCGGCGGAGGGGATCGCCTCGCTCCGCGGCGAGGGGCTGGACGTGGCGGCGCTCCAGGAGCTCGGGGCGGCGGTGGCGGCGGAGCGGTAGGCCGCGGTCAGGCGGCGTCGACCTCGACGAGCTCGCCGCGCGAGGTCGGCGGCGGAATGGGTTCGCCGCTCTCGCGCAGGTCTTCGAGGTGGAGCTCGATCGCCTTGCGGATCAGTGCCCGCACCTCTTCTTCACTCTCGCCGACGGCGACGCAGCCAGGGAGGTCCGGCACGTGGGCGCCGTAGCTCGTTCCACCGTGTTCGATGACCACCAGGTATCTCATGGGTCAGGATCTCTCGTCGGTCAGACCCGCTTGTCGCAGGATGCTCCGCAGAGTTCCCGGAGGCAGATCGAGGCTCGGCTTACCCGCGACAGTGACCGTGCCTCGTCTCACCGGGTGACGAAGCTGCCGGTGACTGCCGCGTGTTCGAACGAGCACCCAGCCCTTGCTCTCGAGCATGCGGAGCACCTCCCGCACCTTCACGCGCCGAGTATAGCCATCCGGGTGAGCGGTCTCCGCCTGGCAACGCGCTTGCGTCACGGTCGGCCCATGCTGACCACTCGGCTGCGCTCGCTCTCGTCGGCCCTCTCTTTCCTCGTTCTGTTGGCGTTCGTCGTGGCGTGTGCCACGAGCGAGCCGACCACCGCCGAGAACGACGAGGCGGGAGCTGTGACGGCCGGCGAGGTTTCGGGCGAGGCTGCCGACGTGGCGAGCGAGCCCTCCGCCGCCGCTCCGGCCGAGCGGGAGGCGCCGCCGGCGGCCGGTGTTGCCACCGCCGCCCCTTCGCCGATCGCCGTCCCGCAGCCCGAGTTCGCCCGGCTCGCCGAGGCGGCCGCTCTCGGCGACGAAGCGGCGCGGGCGGAGCTGGTGCGGCTCGCCGCCGAGCCAGACGGCGCCGCCCAGGACCAGGCCGCGCTGGCGCTCGGTGGTCTGCTGGTCAGCGACGAGAGCTGGCGGGAGGCGCTCGGGCCGCTGCGCGAGGCCGCCGGCGGGGAGGTGGCGTCCGACTACGCCGCGCTGCTCTTCGCCCGCGCCGTCGTCCGCGGGCGGCTGGCCGACGCCGTCGACGAGGCGCGGACGCTCCTCGCGCCGGTCACCCCCCGCGCCGACACTCCCTTCCTCGCCGCCGAGGCGCGGCTCCGCGCCTTCCAGCTCGAGACGCTCGCCGGCGCCTGGCCGGAGGCGGCGCGGCAGGGGCTGGCGCTCCTCGCCGCCACGCCGCCGCCGGAGGATCTCGACGAGGTGCGCTGGCTGACCGCCGAGGCGCTGCGCCTGTCCGGCCGCACGGACGAGGCGGTCGAGATCTATCGCACGATCTGGCGCGAGACGCCGGGGAGCGCGCGGGCGCGGGAGGCGCGCGAGCGGCTGGCGGCGGCGGGGGTGGAGGTCGAGCCGCCGGAGGGCGCCGAGCGGCTGGCGTGGATCGAGGCGATGCAGTCCGCCGGGCTCCACCGCGAGGCGCTCGATCGGCTGCTGGCGACCGACACCGGCACCGGGTACCGCGCCGCGTCGCTCTACTGGCTCGCACGCCTCGCCGAGCCGCCGGACTCGCCGCGCGCCGTCGAGCTCTACCGCACCCTGCGCCGCGAATA